>CAKZNY010000303.1 GCA_937132145.1 uncultured Paracoccaceae bacterium
CCGAAACGCCGCTTACGCTTTATGCCGCCACGAAAAAAGCGACCGAGGGGATGGCCCATTCCTACGCGCATCTCTGGAAAATTCCGACAACCATGTTCCGGTTTTTCACGGTTTACGGCCCGTTTGGCCGCCCTGATATGGCGCTGTTCAAATTTGTCAAAGCCACCTTGGCAGGTGATGCGATTGACGTTTACAACCATGGCAACATGGCGCGGGATTTCACCTATGTGACCGATCTGGTGCGCGGCATTCGTTTGCTGATCGATGCGGTTCCGGTCGAGCCGGAAAATCGTGAAAGCATTCCCGAGGGCGACAGTCTTAGTCCGGTAGCCCCGTATAGAACGGTGAATATCGGGAATTCCGACAAGGTCAGCCTTGGCGCATTTATCGAGGCCATGGAATCCGCCCTTGGTATGAAAGCCGTGCGTAACAATATGGAAATGCAAAAGGGCGACGTGCAAGCCACTTGGGCGAATGCATCGTTACTGAAAGAGTTAACGGGATATTGTCCGCAGACAAACGTGAATGAGGGCGTAGCCAAATTCGTTGATTGGTATCGCGATTATTACAACGTTAACAAAACCTAAACGAAAAACGACGCCTCGATTGGGCGTCGTTTTTTAATTAACCATCTGTAAATTAGTTGTCCGCAGCCGTCGCTTCAGCTTCGGTTGAGCGCTGGCCGTTAGCCCAGAACCCGTTATATTCTTCGCCACTTGCATAACGCATCATCCCGCGACCTTGACGTTGGCCTTTGCTAAAGGAACCCTCGTAAACGTCACCGTTGGGATAACGTGCAACGCCTTCGCCGTCGATCTCGCCAGCTTTCCAGCCGCCAGCGTATTCAAACCCGTCCGACATGGTAATCGTTCCGGTTCCTTCGCGCTGCCCACTGACAAATCCGCCAGTGTAAAGTGTGCCGTCTGCATATGTCGCGACGCCATCGCCGTGGCGCAATCCGTTTTCCCAATCGCCGGTGTATTGGTAACCGTCTTGGTAAACCATCGTGCCTTTACCGTGGTTTTTGGCGTTCAGGAACTCGCCCTCATAGACCAGACCATTGCCGTATTTCGCGATGCCCGAGCCCTCGATAATGCCGTTAACCCAGTTACCCTCGTACGAGCTGCCATCGGGATACGTGATCGTGCCAATACCGTGTGCGACATCGCTTAAGAATGCGCCCACATAAACCGAGCCGTCAGGGTACGTAACTTCGCCCTGCCCCTCGATCCGGCCTTCAACCCAGTCGCCGCTGTAAATATACCCGTCAACGCCATTGAAAATACCTTCGCCGTGCCGCAAATCGCCCACGAACGCGCCTTCATAACGGTCACCCGAGCCATAAACCGCAACGCCTTGACCTTGACGCTGGCCGTTAACCATACCGCCTTCGTACCGGTCGCCGTTCGCCTGCGTAAGAACTCCGCTGCCGTTAATCTGGCCGTTTTCCCAGCTGCCAGTGTAAACCAAGCCATCGGGTAACGTCAGGCTGCCGGTGCCTTGCCGAACGCCGCGAACGATGTCGCCCTCATAAATCGCACCATCAGAATACGTGATCGTACCCTTGCCGTGTTTTGTCCCCTCGACCCAGTCGCCTTCATAGCGGTAACCGTTTTCGCTGGTCATAACGCCCACACCGTGATGCACCGCATTTTCAAACTGGCCTTCATACCGCACGCCGTTAGCGTAAATCGCCACACCGCTGCCCGAAATTTTGCCGTCTACCCAGCTGCCTTCAAAGGTGCCGCCATCAGCGAAAACAATCTTGCCCTGCCCCTCTGGCCGACCGTTGATAAACTCGCCCTCGTAAACCGAACCGTCGGGGTAGGTGGCTTTACCCATGCCCTCGATCCGGCCAGCAACCCACTGTCCAGTGTATTCATAGCCATTTGGCAAACGGTATGTACCCAGCCCATGCTGCTTCCCGTCGAGGAATTCCCCCTCGTAGATACCACCCGTATCATACTGTTTAATCTGTACATTGCCCTCTTGCGACAACGCAGGCACTACCGCCAACACTGCAACTGCGGTTCCAAAAAGAATAAATTTTTTCAAACTGCCCTACCGGAGTTAATCCCTCCGGCTCCCTGATTTATTCTGCGAGAAAAGTCGCAGGCCTGAACTTTAAACGAAGTCTATGGTTATCCACGCTCTCTGACAACGCCTTTTTGCAAACACAAGCAGACTGTTGCCCTAATAGCTTGTGCTTAGCCTTGTTAAGATAGTACTTCCTTCCTTAACTAACATCCGGAGGCTTAAATGTCGGTTAATTTTTGTCTATCACTTTGCCAATTGAACCCTACCGTAGGTGATATTGTCGGTAACGCGGCCAAAGCCGTCGCGGCCCATAAACGTGGCAAACAGAAAAACGCTGACTTCGTCGCCCTCCCCGAGATGTTTTTGACCGGATACCAAACGCAGGATCTGGTGACCAAACCCGCGTTTCTCGATTCTGTCGCTTCCGCGCTGGCAGGTCTGGCAAAGGATTGCGCCGACGGGCCAGCCCTTGGCATTGGCGCGCCCGTGCTTGAGGACGGCAAGCTTTACAACGGGTATTTCGTGCTGAAAGGCGGTAAAGTTCACACGCTTACACGCAAGCATCACCTGCCCAATACGCAAGTATTTGACGAAAAGCGATTGTTTGAGTCAGCGCAGATATCAGGCCCGTTCAGCCTTGGCCCGATCCGCATCGGCACCCCGATTTGCGAGGATGCGTGGCATGAAGATGTCTGCGAAACCATGGCCGAAAGTGGGGCTGAGTTGCTGTTGGTTCCAAACGGCTCGCCCTATTACAGCGGCAAGTTCGAGCGTCGCATTAACCATATGGTAAGCCGCGTGATAGAGACTGGCCTGCCGCTGGTTTACCTCAATATGGTTGGCGGGCAGGATGACCAGATATTCGACGGCGGCTCGTTCGTGCTGAACCCGGGTGGAAAAATGGTCGTGCGGATGCCTCTGTTCGACGAGGCCTATGCCGAGGTTTATTTCGAGCAAACGCCGGACGGTTGGCGCGCACTGGAGGGCGAGCTGGCAGACCACCCCTCGCTAGCCGAACAGGAATACCGTGCGATGGTTGTGGGTTTGCGGGATTACATGCGCAAAACCGGATTTTCCAAAGTGATCCTCGGGCTTTCCGGCGGTGTAGATTCTGCCATCGTCGCGACGATTGCTGCGGATGCGCTGGGGCCGGATAACGTGCACTGCGTGATGATGCCCTCGGAATTTACGTCGCAAGAATCGCTGAACGATGCGGCAGAAGTTGCCGCGTTGCTGGGCTGTCGGTTAGACAACGTCTCGATTTCAGAGGGGCGCGAGGCGATTACGAATACGCTGGCACCCTTATTCGAGGGGTTCAAAGCGGATGTGACCGAGGAAAATATCCAGTCCCGCCTACGGGGTTTGTTGCTGATGGCGATGTCGAACAAGTTTGGATCCATGCTGTTAACGACAGGTAACAAATCCGAAGTTGCGGTAGGGTATGCCACGATTTACGGCGACATGGCCGGGGGGTACAACCCGATCAAAGACCTCTATAAAACCCGCGTTTTTGCAACGTGCCACTGGCGTAACGAAAACTACGCGACGTGGATGAAAGGCCCGAAGGGGGCTGTTATCCCGTTGAATATCATAGAAAAACCGCCCACCGCAGAGCTGCGCGAGAACCAGAAAGACGAGGACTCGTTGCCGCCATACGACATTCTCGATGGTATCCTGACAATGCTGATGGAGGGGGATGCCTCGGTGGCCGATTGTGTTGCCGCAGGATATGACCGCGAAACCGTAAAAAAGGTTGAACACCTGCTTTATATCAGCGAATACAAACGCTTCCAGTCGGCCCCCGGCCCGCGCCTAACCAAACGCGCGTTCTGGCTGGACCGCCGATACCCCATTGCCAACCGTTGGAGAGACCCCACATGACCACCACCCGTTTTGCCCCCTCGCCCACCGGATTTTTGCATATCGGAAACTTGCGCACAGCCCTGTTCAACTGGGTCATTGCGCGCAAGTCTGGCGGCACATTTATCTTGCGTCTGGATGATACTGATCCGACACGTTCCACGGTTGAATTTGCCGACCAGATTAAACGTGATCTGGAATGGCTGGGTCTGACGTGGGACCGTGTTGAAACGCAATCTTCGCGATTGGATCGCTACAATGCCACCGCAGATGAATTGCGCGCTTCGGGGCGGCTTTATGAGTGTTTTGAAACGCCCGTGGAACTGGATTTGAAGCGTAAAAAGCAGTTGAACATGCGTAAACCGCCGGTTTATGACCGCTCGGCGTTGGCGCTTTCGGATGCGGAAAAGGATGCTTTGCGGGCCGATCGCTCCGGCCATTGGCGGTTCAAATTGAACCGTGAGCGGATCGAGTGGAATGACGGAATTTTAGGCGACTTGTCGATCGATGCGGCCAGCGTTTCGGACCCGGTTTTAATCCGCGGCGACGGGCAGTTTTTGTATACGCTGGCGTCGGTTTGTGACGATGTGGATTACGGGATTACCGATGTGGTTCGGGGGTCCGATCACGTGACCAACACAGCCACTCAAATCCAGATTATCGAGGCGCTTGGCGGGGTGGTTCCGGCGTTCGCACACCACTCGTTATTGACGGGGCCACAGGGGGAAGGATTGTCAAAACGTCTTGGCACGCTGGCCCTGAAAGACCTGCGGGAACAAGGGGTTGAGCCAATGGCGCTGCTGTCGCATTTGGCGCGCCTCGGATCCTCGGACCCGATAGAGTTACGTCAGGATATGGCCGATTTGATCGAGGGGTTTGACCTTTCCAGATTCGGGTCTGCGCCAACGAAATTCGATGTGGCGGATTTGGGGCCATTGTCGGCCAAGTTGCTGCATTCTATGGATATTAGCCGTGTGCAGGCCGACTTGCAGGCATTGGAAATCCCCGATGCGCTGGCGACCCCGTTCTGGGAAATGGCCCGCGAGAACATCGAAACCCGTGCCGATTTGAGCGCGCTTTGGGCGCTTTGCCGTGATGGTGTAGTGCCGGTGATTGACGCTGAAGATGTTGATTTTGTTGCGAAAGCCTTGAGTCTGCTGCCCGCGTCTCCTCGCTCAAATACCACGTGGAAAGAATGGACCACGGCGGTGAAAGAGGCGACAGGGCGTAAGGGCAAGGGCCTGTTTATGCCGCTTCGAAAAGCGCTGACGGGGATGGAGCATGGGCCGGATATGTCGAAACTTCTGCCGTTGTTGCAGAACATCGGCGGGCGTTAACTTTTGGGTGAAATCGCGGGTATTTCGTGTGCACAACCTGTGCACAATGCGTGCACAACCTGTATGTACGATTTTGTTAACCTTTTGGGGGCAGAGTGGTGGGTGAATCACCCACCCTACCATTTGTCTTTCCATGTTGGCAGGGTGTCGCCTGCTGCGGCGGTCGCCTCGTAAATGCCGCGTGCGATGGCGCGGGAAAGGCACAGCGCGGCGGCGTGGCCGATGGCAAGTTGATCTGCGGGCGGGTCGTTTAACGGGATTTTTCCGGTTGCCGCGACGAACACCAGATCGCCGTCGAACGGGGTGTGGCTGGGCACAATCGCGCGGGCCATGCCGTCGTGGGCGGCCACCGCGATTCGGGTGGCTTGGGCTTGGGTCAGGTCGGCGTCGGTGGCGATGATGGCTATGGTGGTGTTGGTGCTGCTCGGGGCGAAAGGTTGCGAAGGCCTTAACGGGTCCATCATGGGCGCGGGGCCGTGGTTGCCAAATTCCCCGTCCACCTCGAACGGGGCCGCCCAGAAATGCTTTTGGCCGTCTTGAATAACCGAGCCGATGGCATTCACCGCCACCAAGGCCCCAACCGTGATGCCATTGTCTAGTACCACCGAGGCGGAGCCGAGGCCCCCTTTTAGTTCCCGCGTTGTCGCCCCTGTTCCAGCGCCGATTGTGCCAAGTTCGAAGTCTTGAGACGCATCCGCAAGGGCTGCCAATCCAAGGGATTTATAGGGGTTCACCGTCCAGCTTTTATCGCCGCCATTCAGCAGATCAAACAGGATCGCACCGGGTACGATGGGGACGGTGGCATCGCCAACCTTGAACCCTCGGCCCATTGCGCGCAGGCCGTCACAAACGCCAGAAGGTGCGTCGAGGCCAAAGGCGGAGCCGCCGGAAAGCACCAGCGCGTCCACCTCTTGTACCAGTTTGTCAGGAGCCAAAAGATCCGTTTCCCGCGTTCCGGGCGCACCGCCCATTACATGGACCGCCGCCGTAAAGGGCGCATCCCCGACCAGCACTGTGCAGCCGGATTTCAGCGCGTTATCCTGCGCGTTGCCGACCCGAAGGCCCGCAACATCTGTGATCAGATTGCGAGGGCCGACTTTCATATACAGCGCCCTCCGTCAACTTCCATGGCGACGCCGGTGATCATGCTGGCCTCGTCCGAGCATAAGAAACAGGCGGCGTTGCCCATATCCTCGGGTGTTGAAAACCGCCCCAGCGGGATGGTCGCGATGAACTTGGCGCGCATTTCCGGCGTATCCTCGCCCATGAACGATTTCAGCAGCGGGGTCTCGCCAGCGACGGGGTTGATGGCGTTAACGCGCACACCGTCAGGGGCCAGCTCGATGGCCATCGTTTTGGTCGCGGTAATCATCCACCCCTTGGAGGCATTATACCAGTTCAGCCGCGGTCGAGGACTGACGCCAGCCGTCGAGGCCACGTTCAGGATCGCGCCCGACTTATTGCCCTTCATGTGCGGCACAATATATTTCGCGGTCAGGTAAACCGACTTGGCGTTAACGGCCAGCACGCGGTCAAAATCCTCCTCGGAGACATCCTCCATCAAGGCAGGCATATGGGTTATTCCGGCGTTGTTCACCAGTATATCGAGGGTACCAAAGGCGGCGAAAGCTGCCTGCGCCATGGCCTGCACACTTTTAGCGTTGGCCACATCAACTGTATGGGCAATACCGCCGATTTCAGCCGCAATCGTTTTGGCGGCTTCAGCGTTAATGTCGGCGACCATCACCCGCGCGCCCTCGGCGACGAATTTACGGGCGATCCCTGCGCCAAAACCTGATCCGGCACCTGTTACGATGGCCGTTTTTCCTGCAAGCCTCATGATTTTCTCCTATCTTGTTTGGGCGATGGTTGCACCGTTAACGTCGCCGCGCAAGCTCTCGATAAAGGGCCTCAGAGCTAACCCCGATTTCGCCGGCCATCAGGTGCCACGACCCCTTTGCCGGAAGTAAATCGTTGTTCCAGACCAACCACGCATCGACCCGATCAGCGACGCGGCGCAGCGATATTATCTCGGCACGACGACGAGCGTTCTGCACTTCGCGCGCTAGATGGATGGTGAAGGCTTGGGCCGCAGCGGGGTCGTTGACCAGCATAGCGCGTACTTTTTCCCGAGTGAAAACCACGAGGGTCGAATCCGCCACCGCTACGGCAGAACAATGATAGGTGTCCGTGTTGAACGACGCCTCCGCAAGGATCGAACCGCTGCTTGCGCGTTGCAAAATCACGCCGGTGCCGTCTTCCTGCCGACGCAGCAGATGCACTTCGCCGGATTGAACGGCGTAATAGCGGGTGACAGGATCGTCGCGCTCGAACACCAAAGCGCCGGCGGAAATCTGGCGGTGTCGGTGTTTAAGGCGCAAAAGATGGTCAAAAAAGCTGATAGACATGATTGCTATCATGTTTCATTCATCCGCAATAACGCAGGGTCTAATCTCGAAAAAAACCTTATGAAAAGAGAATGCACATGTTGAAGATTTTACTGGTCACCACGCTATTGGCGACCCCGTCGCTTGCGCAGATGCAGCACACGCCCGGTATGGAAATGGACGGAGGCATGAGCACCGTAGTCGGCAGTTCACCACTGTCTGAACCCGGCCAATCAGCTTTTGCCACCATCGCAGAGGTCATCGCCGCACTTGAGGCCGATCCCAATACCGACTGGTCAAAGGTTAACATCGACATACTGCGCCAGCACTTGCAGGACATGGATCGCGTCACGCTCGACTCCGTTGCTGTGGCCGAGGAAGTTGAGGGCGGTGTACGTTTCACCATCACCGGAAGTGCCACCGTTGCCCCCTCAATCGAGCGGATGGCGCTTGGCCATGCCAGCGTTATGGACGGAACCGATGGCTGGTCCTATAGCGGCGAAATCGTTGCGAACGGTGCAACGCTGACCGTTCTGGTGCCCGACGCCGATCTGGCCAAACTAAAGGCCATCGGGTTCTACGGCCTGCTCGCCTCCGGTCCGCATCACCAGCAGCACCACTGGGCCATGGCTAACGGTTTGGGTATGGGCACCTAAATCGAAGCCGCCCGTCACCCGTGATAGGCGGCGACGGTTTTGAGGACGGAAAATCCGTATAAAGCCTCGAAGCCTTTTTCGCGGCCATGGCCGGATTTTCCAACCCCGCCGAAGGGCAGCTCCACGCCGCCACCAGCGCCGTAGTTGTTGATGAAAATATGGCGGATCGAATTGCTTTTGCCACCCCCATTTGCCGTGCGCCGTCGCGGGTCCAGATCGACGCAACCAGACCGTAAGCGGTGCCGTTGGCGATGTTTACCGCGTCTGCCTCCGTATCAAACGGGATGATCACCTGCACGGGGCCAAAAATTTCGCTTTGGGCCAGCGGGCCATCAGGGTCGATACCACCGTAAAGCGTTGGCGCGAAATAGTGCCCCCCGATGAGGGCGGTTTCTACGATAGTCGCTTGTGCGAGTATCCGGTCAGGGTTGGCCGCGTTCACAAACCCCTCGACAATTTCCTTTTGACGGGCCGAGATCAAGGGGTCGACGTCCAGATCATCCATTGCAGGGTCGACTTTCGGCGCGCGATACCGCGCAGCCATCCTTGCTGTCAGATGATCGTAAATCCCCCGTTGCACCAGAATGCGCGAGGAAGCGGAACAGGTTTGCCCGGCATTTTGTGCACCGCATTCACCAGAAACGACAAAGCGGCGTCCAGATTGGCATCGTCA
>CAKZNY010000304.1 GCA_937132145.1 uncultured Paracoccaceae bacterium
CTCCATCGCAATGTCCAGTATGTCAAAATCCTTAAGGCTTTCCAGTCCCGCTTTCGTGCCGCGCACCATCGCGTCCACGGTCCGCAACAAGTCCTTGGCATGGAGCACACCGACGATGTTTTCCGGCTCGTCCTTGAACACCGGAATGCGCGTGTACGGGGACTTCAAAGCTTGCGTCAGGATATCGTTGGGGTCATCCGCTGCATCAATCATTTCGATGTTGGAGCGGTGCAGCATGATCTCTTCGACCTCGCGATTTTTCAGATCGAGCGCGCCAAGCAGGCGGTCACGGTCATCCTTTTGCACACCGCCTTCGGAGTGGTGCAGCACAATCGCCTCGGCAATTTCCTGATGGGCCAGAATGCGGGTGTCAGGGTCGATTTTAACGCCCAGCAAACGGAAGAAGAACCGCACCAACAGACGTACGATGTTTACAAAAGGGGATAGAACGCGCACCACAACCTCAATGATCGGCGAGACGCTTTTGGCGGCCGACTCAGGGTTGGTGATTGCATAGGTTTTGGGCATCACCTCGGCGAATATCAGCACCAGCAACGTCATCACGATCGTCGCCACAGCCACGCCGCTGGAGCCATAAAGTTTTGTAAGCAGGCTGGTCGCCAACGCTGCTGCCAGAATATTAACAAGGTTGTTGCCCAGTAGAACCGCGCCGATCAGACGCTCGTTATCGTCCATAAGGGTCAACGCTTTTTGCGCCCTTGCGGAACCTTTTTTGGCCATGCCGTTCAATTTGGCCCGGCTCGCAGCGGTCAACGCTGTCTCGGACCCCGAGAAGAAGGCAGACAGCAGCAACAGCGCAATGATCGCGCCAATTGTGCCCCAAAGGGTGATATCCCAAATAACGATTTCGCCAGCGGCGGCTTCCATTTGCACAAGCTCCTTGCAATGCGGGTTTCCAATCTTCAATTATGGAGTGTGCGCGGGGCATCTGCAAGCGGGGGTTAGGTGTGAAAATAACAGATTTAGGCGAATTCAGCGGCCCCGTGCTGCTTTTTGGCGGGCCGTATTCGAATTTGCAGGCGTTTGAGGCGTTGAAAGACGTTGCCGAGCGATTGGAAATACCCGCCGAACGCATGATTTGCACCGGCGATGTGGTGGCCTATTGCGCCGACGCCGAGGCAACGGTTCGCGCGGTTCGTGCACATGGCTGCACGGTTGTGGCGGGGAATTCCGAAAAACAACTGGCCGAGGGTTCGGATGATTGCGCCTGCGGATTTGACGACAATTCGCAATGCTCGATACTGGCGCGGGGGTGGTATGCCCATGCGCTCGGGGATGTTTCACGCGACAGTCAGGACTGGATGGCCGCATGCCCTGACATCGCGGTTTTCACCAAAGGCGGGCGGAGGTATGCCGTTATTCATGGCGGGGTGACGGATATCAGCCGTTTCATCTGGCCGGTTTCGGACAATGCGGTATTTATTGAGGAAATCAAAGCTGTCGAGGATTTGGTAGGCCCTGTTGACGGCATTGTCGCCGGCCACTCCGGTATCGCATTTATTCGCGATATCGGGCACCGAAAATGGATTAACGCAGGCGCTATCGGGATGCCTTCCAACGATGGCTCGCCAGACACAAGTTTTGTGGTTCTGGACGATGCCCCCCGTATCCACCGCCTGACTTATGACTTTAACGCTGCCCGACAAGCCATGGAAATAATAGGATTAACCCAAGGATATCACGAGGCCTTAACCACAGGATTTTGGCCGAGCGAGGACACGCTTCCGCCAAGCATGCGCCGCTCCTAAGCCAAGGGATGTTTGTTAAGAACCAGCTCTTTTAGCCGTTCTTCCAATACATGGGTATAGATTTCCGTACTGGAGACATCCGCATGCCCCAGTAACATCTGAATGGATAGTAAATCCGCCCCGTTGGCCAAAAGATGTGTGGCAAAGGCATGGCGCAGCGTGTGGGGGGATATGCCCCTTGGATCAAGACCGCTGACCGCAGCCAAGCCTTTGATAAACAAAAAGAAAGATTCGCGCGTGAGATGGCCTTTTTTTCCGCGCGAGGGAAACAGAAACGCGGATTTGGCGTGCTTTTTTCTCAAATCAACATCTCGCGCAATTAACCATTTAGCCAACGCCTCTCGCGCCGGAGGGGACAGCGGCACCATCCGTTCCCGCCCACCTTTGCCACGCACCAAAATCATGCGCGGGTCGCCTCGGGTCGCCGCGACGGGCAGGGATACCAGCTCGGTTACGCGCAGGCCGGTCGCGTAGAGGATCTCCATCAAACATGTATTTCGCAGCTTGTCCAACGGGCTTTTCCCGTAAGTTTGCGCGTTATCCAATAACGTCACAACGTCCGCTTCGCTTAATGTCGTGGGCAGGTGTCGACCACGTTTTGGCCCGCGTATTTGCGCCGCCGGATCATCGGTGCGCCAACCTTCGCTAAAAGCAAAACGAAATAACTGCCGGATGGAGGATAACCGCCGCGCGCGCGTGGATTTGGCCAAGCCGTTGGCCTCCAACTCGATCAGATAGTTTTCGATATCGCCGCGAACGGCCATTTCCGGCGTCACTTTTTTACGTGTAAGAAACCCGACGAAATCGTTAAGATCGCGAGCATATGCGTCCAGCGTATTGATGGCCGCGTCTTGCTCGGCTTGCATGGCTTCCAGAAATATCGGCAACCAGGGATGCACGGGTTATCCTCCGACAGGTAATAGCAGAATTTGGACCGCAATTTTTCGCGCTGACGCCGATTGTCCTGCTGCAACAAGAACATAGAGGCCTGTACGCACCCCTTCAGGGTCAGCTAAAGAGCCGCTGGAAAGCAGGCGTAAAGACGCAAGAATTGCCTGTCCTTGCCGGTTTTCTTCAAGCAAGTTCAGCAACCGCGCCGCGGCGGGGCTGTCCTGCAAGGGGCCGTTCAGACCGTTAATAATTGATTGCTGCATCGCAGATCCAGCCGGGTCAATAATCAACGGCGCACGCGTTGCGATGGCGAGGGCAAGCCTGCGGCTTTCATCCAGAACCGCGCTATCAGCCCATGTTTTATTCGAAACATTCGCAAGGTGCAGCAAATCCAGAACCGGCAGCTTGGCATCTGCGTATGCGGGTGAATATTCCAGCGTTGATAACGCCTTTCCGTATTCTTCGGCCAAAGCGTTCAACAGGCCCGCATTTGCAAACTCTACGTAAATATCAGAAATCGCTGGGGAAATTTTATCGACATCCCCCTCATTCAGCGCTTTATCCAGCATTTGAACGCTGTCGGCACGCCCCCAAACACCGCCAGAACTAGCCGGTTTGCCTTCGCGGTAGGCTGCAAACAGCAAATTTGAAGGCAGTGATCCAGCCATCACCAAGCGCTCGGAGGCCTCTAATTTGGCGCGAAGCGGGGTGCGGGTGCCGATGTCGCGGTAAAGGTAGGGCAGGGGCAGCAGGCCGGTTGGCCTTGGCAGAAGCACGGATTCCCGTAGCGCAAAATCCATTATACCCATCGGATTTGGCGCGGTCGGGTCCGGTGCCCCCTCGAACAATTCAGGGTCAAGGAAGCGTATCAACATTTCTTCGCGGGCAGGTTCAATAGCCCCAATCCCTGCACCTAGCGACAGGGTGATGGCGGCCGCATTCCAGTCCCCGCTTCGTGCCAAACAAAAGACCCGCGCACTAAGATCATGTGAAATACCGGGGGTCGCCCTCAAAGTTTTGCAGACTTTGGTCGTGCGATTGGTTAAGATTGCAATATTGAATTTTTGCTTAAATATCGACGGATTAGTGACCGGTGCTAATGCAATAAGCGCCTCGGCAGCGTCCAGCGCACCTATATCCAGCAATCGCGCGACACGGGCTTGCAAAACAAGGCCGTTTTGAATGTCGTTGGGGGCTGGATTGGCTTGGGCCAGCAATATGCGGCGGAATAAACTGCGCGCCTCCGGCGTACCTTCATTCGGGAAATTGGTTAACAAATCCGCAATGTCGCCTGCGAGCATATCGCCCCACAACCCCGCAGAAAATCCGGTTAATGCGGGGGATAGCAAACCAATGGCGTCAGGGCTAACGGGCGTTAATCCATTTTCAACCGAAATGCCCATGATATGCGGCACGACGAGCGGGGTGGTGTCCGTTGGAATTACAAACTCCGGCGGGTTTTTGATGCTGTCGCTAAGCCACTCAATCGCGCTTAACGGAGCCTGCGCCGACGCTGACGCCGCAATGCCGAGCGTTGATAAAAAAACTAGATAAAACAGACGCATGGGTTAATCCAGATTGGGCGTTATGGCCTGCGTGACTTCGGATTGCGGGGCAGGGAGTTCGAAAAACAAGGCGTACCCAACGATGCCAATCCCGCCGATCACAGCTACATAGAATAAAACTTTAATCAATCGAAACATTCTGCCTGCTCCTTGTTCAAAGGCGATGGTACTCGCCTTTTCGTGATGTTATCATGCCTGCGACAAACACGGGGATTATCCCTCTTTCATATGGCGCCCGTTGAAACTAACGTGAAGTTAACAAATCATCAATCGCCCAAAAGGGGTTTTATCCATGCCAAATGCGTCCAAACCTGAAAGTACCGCCGGTTTGAAGCGAACCGTGGTGCTGGTGGGGTTGATGGGGGCGGGTAAATCGACCGTTGGGCGGCGGTTGGCGGACCGTCTTGGCGTGCGCTTTGTTGACAGCGATAGCGAGATTGAAACGGCCGCCGATATGACCATTTCCGAGATTTTCGAGCGCTTTGACGAGGCGTATTTTCGCGACGGGGAACGCCGTGTTATCGCCCGCCTTTTGAACGATAAACCCTGTATTCTGGCAACCGGTGGCGGTGCGTTTTTATCGAATGAAAACCGTGAGATGATAGGGAAAAGCGGCATTTCCGTATGGATAAAAGTTGACCTTGAGACCTTATGGGAAAGGGTCAAGGACAAGGACAGTCGGCCACTTTTGAACGGGGATGATCCCAAGGGTGTGTTAACCCGATTGCTGGAGGCGCGGTATCCATTGTACGGGACCGCAGAAATTGTAGTAAACAGCGCATCTGGTGACCCGCACGAGGTTGTGGTGAACGCAATCGTCGCGGCACTGGAAGGGGGCGGATATTTGCCGGCCACGGGTGGGAATGAGGACAAACATGAGCATTGAAACCTTGACCGTCGATCTGCCGGGCCGTGTCTATGATATTGCCATTGGACCGGGCTTGTTGGCCGAGGCGGGGGTGCGGATTATGCCGTTCCTTAAACGTCCGAAAGTGGCGATTATTACCGATGAAACGGTTGCCGGATTGCACATGAAAACGCTGCAAGCGGGGCTATGTAATGCGGGTATTTCCAGTAGTTATATTGCTATGCCCGCAGGGGAAAAAACCAAAGGGTGGAGTGGGTTAGAGACCGTTGTTGAATGGTTGATTGAGCAACGGGTAGAGCGCGACGACATCGTAATTGCCTTTGGGGGTGGTGTCGTCGGAGACCTTGCGGGCTTTGCCGCCGCGATCCTTCGCCGCGGGGTGGATTTTGTGCAAATACCGACCTCGCTTTTGGCGCAGGTGGATAGTTCTGTGGGGGGGAAGACGGGGATAAATTCGCCGCTCGGCAAGAACCTGATCGGGGCATTCCATCAGCCAAAACTGGTGCTGGCGGATACGGATGTGTTGGACACGCTTAGCCCTCGGGAGTTTACTTCGGGGTATGGCGAGGTGGTCAAGTATGGCTTGCTGGGGGATGCTAAGTTCTTTGAATGGTTGGAGAAAAACGGCCCGTCGCTGGCCTTCGGGGATCAGGCCAACCGCATTTATGCGATTAAGCGGTCTTGCGAGATGAAAGCCGAAATCGTGGCGCGGGATGAAAAAGAGCGCGGGGATCGGGCGTTGCTTAATCTTGGGCACACGTTTGGCCATGCGCTGGAGGCGGCTACGGGCTATTCGGATCGTTTGTTGCACGGCGAGGGGGTGGCGATTGGTTGCGCCTTAGCCTTTGAATTGTCACAGAAATTAGGGATATGTTCGCAAGAAGCGCCCAGTCGTGTTCGCCAGCATCTGGCCACGATGGGGATGAAAAAAGACCTTTCGGATATCGCTGGTGAGCTGCCGGATGCCGACGGTCTGATCGCGCTGATGGGGCAGGACAAGAAGGTTACGGACGGCAAAATCGCCTTCATTCTGGCACGTGGCATTGGCGAGGCGTTTGTCGAGAAAAATGTCGATATGAGCGTCGTGAAATCCGTTTTGGAAGACGCGCTGAAGGGGCGTTAACCTTTAGCCAGAATCCTGTATTTTTCGTGTGCACAACCCGTACACAATGCGTGCACAACACGTATGTACGATTTTGTGGGTGGGTTTGTTAACCTTTGGGGTGGTGGGTGAATCACCCACCGGATCAGGAATTCGGGCGGGCCAGAACCCAGACGTTACCAATGCCATCGCCGTTGGTGTCGCCGACTTTTTTATCACCGATATAAAGATAGAGCGGTTTGCCCATGTACGCCGCCTGCATCGTTCCATCTGTCCGCTCGATTAGCGAATAATTCTCGCCGAGCGTCGTTCCGGCGGGCAATAGGGCAGGTGGCCATGTTTCGGCGCAGGAACCGTAGCAATTCGATTTGCCGATCTCGTCATTGTTGAGCGTATAAAGCGCCATGTGGGTTTGATACATGACGTAGACTTGGCCTTTGAATTTGCAGCTGTGCACAAAATCATTGCCGTGCGACTCCGCCAAAGTGCTGCCCGTAGAAAGCACAAGAAATGTCATCACCGCTGTTGCTAGTTTTGAAAGGCGCATCGGTATACTCCGTATAAAAGTGCCGAGAATGTTTCGGCGTAATTAGTCTGTTTTCGGCCTGTTTCTTAGGCGCTACAACTCGCGCCGCCGAGCACACAGAACTTGGCGCAATGGCGGTGGTTTAATTTGACGTCGGCCTCGGCCTCGGCCAGCGTTTCGCCCATTTCGAATTCCGCAGAATATGGCAGCAGGGTGCAGGCCAGCACCACCGGTTTGTCCGCGCCTTTGCGCTTCACAACCATACGCGAGGAGGCGCACATCACATCATTGGGGGATTTTCCGAGGATGTTCCAACATGAAGTGGTGATCTCTGGAACCTCGACGGTTTCGTCCATCTCGGGGAACAGGACCATCATCGCGGGGTTCATTGCGTCAATTTCAAAGCCTTCGGATTGGAACAGGGCGGCGTAGCCTTCACGGCTGCTGGCATCGCTGTCTCCAAAAATCGAGCGTCCGGCCAGCGCCATCCGAAACCCGTTGTCCCGTAGCCAGCGCATGCCCTGCAATGTGATGTCATACGAACCATTGCCGCGCTCTTCGTCATGCAGGCGTTTGTCGAAATGATCGAGCGAGATGCGCAGGGTTAGCTTGTCACCGAACACCGCCAACAGCTCCAACAGGCCCGCTTGCACACGCTTTCGCATCATCGGGAGCATGGCGTTGGTAAGGACCAGCACCTCGAATCCACGTTCCAGCGGGGTGCGGAGCATGGCGATTATGTCGGGGTTCATGAAGGGTTCACCGCCGGTGAAAGCGATCTCGGTTACAGGCCAGTTGCGTTCGGATATCTGGTCTAGATACGCCACAATTTCGGGTTCGGTCATGTAAACAAGGCGGTCATTATCCGGGCTGCTCTCGATATAACAGTTCACGCAGGTAATATTGCAAAGTGTGCCGGTATTGAACCACAGGGTTTTGGCGCCGTTTAGGGCAACGAACGCACGGCGCTCGCCTTTGGCTGTCACGTCCGGGTGTTCGAATTTGCCAATGGCTAGGCTTAGGTCATTCATCATTCAGTCCTTTTCTCCACAATAGAATCGGGTCCTAAGGGCAAAACGTCAAGGGCATACTGTTAACGAATGATAAACGAATGCGTGAACTCTACCACACAAGATGTAGCGTATAGGCGAAAATGCGCCCTTATAGATGGTGTAGCGATAGTGTTGCAATTTTGAGTTGAAAATACGCTGTTTTTCAAGTATATAAGGGTGAAGGTTTTCGACGGTGGGTTAGAAAAAGTTCATATTATTTAGTGATTTAAAGACGTAGTAAAAATAGTAACCAGTATGTTGAGGAGCAGGAAATGTTTTATTTCCGTGATGTTTTCTCATTTGATGTAAGTATGGCATCATCGAAAAAACAAAAATATTTGAGTAATAAGCTTGAAGAATTTTCCAAGGATGAGGGCGGAATCGCGACTGTATGGGCGATGTTCTGGCTGATTATATGCTTTTCCATTAGCGGCCTTGCTGTTGATGTAACGAACGCATGGAAGGTGAAGACAATTCTTCAGTCCACGGCGGACAGTGCTGCATTGGCCGGGGCATATGAATTACAAGCGCACAACAGCCAAACTCTTATTAAAGCAAAGGTAAAAGATCTGGCCGTGACATACGCCGAGATTAACATGAATACCTCAAGGTATGGCGATGTGCTTTTGCCCCAAGATGTTCAGCTAGGGTATTGGTATTCTAGTACTCAGAACGGGGAACGGTATTCTGATGTGCCCCGTTTTTCCGAGATGATAGAAGGTGACGAAAGAGGGCCAGCTGACACCGTTTACGTAATCACCCGGCAGTCTGGAACCGCAGCGACAAGTGCTGTTGGAACTTTTTTCCTAAGGTTTGTCGGGTTTAACCGGTTTACCGTTATGACCGAGTCCATTGCGAATATTTTCGTAAGTAAGTGTGCGTATGATGGGCTGTTTGCCGCAGGACAACTCAATTTAACAATGGGCCAGCAATTTTATGACGAATTTTGTATTCACGGGGAAGAAGGGATATTCGCGGCACAAGGCAATTACGTTAGTCCCAACTCGATTGTAAGCGCCCCAAGTTATGATCTCTGTGGTCAAAACGAAACGAAATGCTCTGAAGATACTGACGCAAATATCGGCTTTCAAGAAAACTTTGTTGAGCAATCGTTATTTCCCGAAATTTATGAGGAAACGGATACTTTGACTAATGGGGGTGGGCA
>CAKZNY010000305.1 GCA_937132145.1 uncultured Paracoccaceae bacterium
TCGCAACCTGCTAATGATCGCAACTCTCACCATCTGCCCCGTACGCATTTCCAGCTTTGCAGCCATCTGTATTAATGAACACCTTCAACAACACGGAGATGAATGGTGGATAAAATTCGAAGACATGGAGATCAAAAAACAACACAGCTCTTGGGTTTCACATTCCGCCTTCGCTCGCACCATATCTGGTAATCTATCTAGATGAGACCTCAGCATAACTTGAGGATTCCCATTGGCGGGAATATTTGGTAACTTTGGTCATGCAGAAACCATTCACCACCCAGCCCGAACTTTTTGTGACCACGAGCGATCTTGAGCATCCATCGCTTCATGCACTTGATGATACAGAGGCGGTTTTGGATTGGTCTAAAATAGAGCCAATCCTGTCCTCGATTTACGCCTCCCAAACGGGCCGTCCCAGCTATCCACTTTTGACCTTGTTTCGAGGTTTGCTGCTAGGAGTGTGGTATCGGCTATCGGATGTTCAACTGTCGCAATGCCTTTATCGTGACCTGCTGTTTCGTAAGTTTTGCCACCTTGAACTGGGCGGCGATGTTCCTGCGGCATCAACACTGGGCCGGTTCCGCAATGAACTGGTTGAACACGATCTGTGGGAGCGGTTATTGGGAGAGATCAACCGTCAGCTTGAAGCCAAGAACATTATTTTGACGGAAGGTCGCATTAACATCATTGACGCAACACCGATTGAGGCCGCGCAATCCGGGTCGGGCAAAGGCAAAGACGGCCAGCCAAAGCGCGACAAAGAAGCAGGGTGGCATGTCAAGAAAGACAGTCGTGGTAATCTAAAGTCCACGTATGGATACTCGATTCACACGGGCGTTGACGAGGACGGCTTCATTCAACGCCAAACAGTCACTTCGGGTAATGTGCATGACAGCATTGAGCGCGATACGCTTTTGCTGGGCGATGAAACCGCCCTTTACGCGGATGCGGCTTACAGCTCGAAAGAGACGCGCGACAAGCTGGAACGTTTTGGTATTGCAGATCAGGTGCAACGCAAGGGCTACCGCAACAAGCCTTTGTCGGCAGAAGATAAGAGGCGTAATGACGTAATTGCCGTTACCCGTGCTGGTGGCGAACGCCCCTTTGCCACTTACAAAAGCCGCTATGGTTTAGCCCGAACACGGTTTATGGGGTTGGCCAAGAATATGACTGCCTACGGTATTGCAGCCATCGCCCATAACGTTCGCAAAGGGGCCAAGTTTTTGACCCTCTACGGATTGCCAGACTCGACTTGTGCTGGATAAGTGTGGCCAAAACCCAGAAATGGGGCGTAAAACCATGCAAATTGCACGGATACAACCCTAAAGGCGCAAATATCTGATTTTACTGGCAATCCATACCAAGCACGGTAATATCAAGCTGGAAAATAGGCCTTATGCTGAGGTCTCTATTTATCACATTCAGAAACGAACTCAGAAAAAAACGCCATGGGAGGACGAATACGCTTTGGTAACTCGGATAAAACTTCATCAATAATTTCGGCGGTCAATGCAGCATTCTCACACGCATAATCTTGTTTGGTCTTATTTGGGCTTTCTTCTTACCACTTTAAATAATCAGATGCATCAAACGCAATAGCAATAGCTGCCCCTGCTATTGGTATTGCGACTACATTTCTTTTCAAGCGGGATTTGGCTTTTCTTTTGCAAG
>CAKZNY010000306.1 GCA_937132145.1 uncultured Paracoccaceae bacterium
GTATGACTGAAATTCTGAATACTGTCAGTAATGGCGGGGGCTCCGGCACTCCGCTTTTGATCGCACACGGGTTGTTCGGGACGGCGCGAAACTGGGGTGTTTTGGCGAAACGTTTGGCGGATGAACGTCAGGTGGTTTCGGTTGATATGCGTAATCACGGCAGCTCGTTTCGGGCGGCGTCTAACACGTATAGTGACATGGCTGGCGACCTCGCGCGGGTAATCGAGAGCGGTGGTGGGAAAGCCGATGTTCTGGGGCACTCAATGGGCGGTAAGGCGGCGATGATGTTGGCATTGTCACGGCCTGATCTGGTTGAAAAACTGATTGTGGCGGACATTGCGCCTGTAGCGTATTCGCATAGCCAGTTGGATAAAATCACGGCAATGAAGGCCGTTGACTTAAGTGTGGTGACGCGCCGCCGTGATGCTGACGAGCAGCTGATTGAGACGGTTAAAGATGCCTCGTTACGGTCGTTTTTATTGCAAAGCCTGACCCTTGGTGAAGAGGGGGCTAGCTGGAAATTGAACCTTGATGCGCTGGGCGCGGCGATGGCCGATATAATCGGATTTCCCGATACGGACGCGAGGTTTGAAGGCGAGGTTTTGTTCCTGCATGGCGGGAATTCGGACTATGTTCAGCCTGCCCATCACCAGCATATTCTGACGTTGTTTCCGAACGCCCGTTTCGAGGTAATCGAGGGGGCGGGGCATTGGTTGCACGCCGAAAAGCCTCGTGAATTCGAGGCGGCGGTTCGCGGGTTTTTAGGTGCCGCCTAAATAGTTAACGCAGTCGCTGTTAGGCCGGTTTTTCGTGTGCACAATGCGTACACAACCCGTACACAATGCGTATGCACAATTTGCGTTAACCATTTGGACGAAATTTGGCGTTACATAAGTTCGATGGCCAATGCGATGCCTTGCCCGCCGCCGATGCACATGGTGATCAGGCCCTTGGAGCCGCCGATACGTTCGAGTTCCGCGATGGCTTTCAGAGTGATGATTGCGCCTGTCGCGCCGACCGGATGACCCAGTGCAATTGCGCCGCCGTTTGGGTTTACTTTGGCGGGGTCAAAGCCTAGCGCTTTGCTTACGGCGCAGGCTTGGGCGGCGAAGGCCTCGTTGCTCTCGATCACGTCGAAATCCTCGACTGAGAGACCTGTGCGTTTTAGCAACATTTCGACGGCGGGGATTGGGCCGATGCCCATGACTTCGGGGCGCACCCCTGCGTGGGCGTAGCCAAGGATGCGGGCTTTGGGTTTCAGGCCAGCGCGGTTGGCGGCGTCGGCGGTGGCAAGGACCATGGCGGCCGCCCCGTCGTTGATGCCCGAGGCGTTGCCTGCGGTTACGGTGCCGTCTTTTTGGAAGGCGGAGCGTAGGCCTGCGAGGGCCTCGGCGCTGGTGGCTTTGGGGTGTTCGTCGGTGTCGAAAATCACAGTTTTGCGGCGGACCTTGATTTCAATCGGGGCGATTTGGGATTTGAAGTGTCCGGCTTTGATCGCGGCGGCGGCGCGGCGTTGGGATTCTAGCGCGAAGGCGTCTTGATCGGCGCGGGTGATGTCATGTTCAGCGGCTACGTTTTCGGCTGTGATGCCCATGTGACCGGTCCCAAACGGGCAGTTAAGGGTTGCGAGCAGCATATCCGTGGCGGTGATGTCCCCCATCTTTTGACCCCAGCGGGCTTGGGGGATGATGTAGGGCGCGCGGCTCATGTTTTCGGCACCACCTGCGATGGCGAATTCCGCATCACCAAGCATTAACGATTGCGCGGCGGAGATGATCGCTTGCGCGCCGGAACCGCACAGGCGGTTGACGTTCATGGCGGGCGTGCTGTCAGGGATGCCGGCGTTAATGGCGGCAACGCGGGCCAGATACATGTCGCGCGGTTCGGTGTTTATGACGTGGCCAAATACGACGTGGCCGATTTGGGCGGGGTCTACGCCGGAGCGGCTTAGGGCCTCGGTTGTGACGTGGGTGGCTAGATCGACGGGCGGAATGGCGGCGAGGCTGCCACCGAATGTGCCGATCGGGGTGCGGGCGCCGTCTAGGATTACGATGTCGTTTGTCATGGGATGCTCCTTAAAAAGTTGATCGAGGTTTGCACGGGTTCGCGACAACTGGCAACCGCGACGTTGCGTTTTGTTCGACACAAGGTGTGTTGGTCCTTACGATGGCGCTATGCGTATTTCATATATTGATCATGTCCAGTTGGCGATGCCCAAGGGCAAGGAAGCGGAGGCCGCTGCGTTTTACGCGGGCGCGCTGGGTTTGAGCGAAGTTGTGAAACCGGATGCGCTGAAAGCCAATGGCGGTATCTGGTTCGGGAACGACAGCGTGAATATCCACATCGGGGTGGAGGCGGATTTTCGACCGGCGAAAAAGGCGCATCCGGCATTGCGGGTGGATGATCTTGATGCATTGGCTGCGCGTTTGGAGATGGCTGGGTTTGTTGTGATTTGGGATGACCGGTTGCCAAACACGCAGCGGTTCTACAGTGAGGATCCCTACGGGAATCGGATCGAATTTATGGTCTTTAGGTTAAAATATTAACCATAAGCCGGCCATAATAC
>CAKZNY010000307.1 GCA_937132145.1 uncultured Paracoccaceae bacterium
GATCGTTTGCGCAAGAAACGCGGGCTTGGCTTGGACGAAGCGCCGGAAATACAAGACGAGGCCCCCAATGTCGAGGATCAGATGATAGCAGCCGATCGAGGCCGCGCCCTGCGCAAAGCCATGGATCGCCTGCCCGACCGTCAAAAGCTGGCCCTGACCTTGCGACACTTTGAGGAACGCTCAAACCCCGAGATCGCCGAGGTGCTGGATACCAGCATTGAGGCGGTCGAGAGCCTGCTGTCACGCGCACGGCGGGCTTTGGCGGCAGATTTATCAAGTAACCGGACGGCCCTCGGGCTGACTATGGATTAAGGAAAGGAGAGTTTCATGACTGATACGGATAAAGACCAGATCGATCTGGATGCTTTCTTCAAGGATGCGGCTGAACCCGCGCCGGAACTAAGCGATGCCTTGATGGCGAACATACTCGCGGATGCGGGGGAAATCGCCACGACCCGGCAAGGCTTGTCTGAACGCCAACCTGTAAAGCGCAAAGGTTGGTTGGCGCGCGTAATGGAACCGATGGGCGGTGTTCCAGGCATGGCCGCCGTCGGCATTTGTGCGGCTCTGGGCGTAACCATCGGCTATGCGGGCACGGACACCTTGCAATCCATCCCCGTAGTTGGTGATATCTTCGCGAGCATCAGCGGCGACCCGCTGGACGATTTCACCTATGGCGGGATCGCGAGTTTTAGCGATTTTCTGACGGAGGGCTAACAGATGAGCGAACAAACAACGCCGCAAGCTAAGGGCACTCCGCGCTGGATCAAGATCGCCTTGATCGTATCATTGGCGGTGAACCTGGGCATTGCAGGCGTGATTGGCGGGGCCGTTTTGCGGGCACATGATGCTATGCGAAACAACATTGAAGCGCCCGAAGGGGTGGCGATGTTGGCGCGCGCCATGCCAGCGCAACACCAGCGCGAGCTGCGCCACGAGATGCGGATGCGTCGCGGAGAACTGCGCCCCGACCGCGAGGAATTGCGAAGCCTGCGAAACCGCTTTGTTGTAGCCTTGCGCGCCGAGCCTTTCGATATTGACGCTGTGAACGGCGTTTTTGCGGATCAGCGGGAAATGCTTTCCAATATGACTGCGGCGGGGCATGACTCGGTTATCGAGCAGATCAGGAAGATGTCGCCACAGGATCGCGAAAAGTATATTCGCCGCCTGTTGGGAAACGATCCGCCGCCGCCTCGGCCATAAGGGGGTTGATTTATGCACTCGGACCCCTCATATGCACATCTTCACGTCAGTCCCCCCGAAGCAATCAGCGTCTTGAGGCATTGACACAGCCCTGAGGGATACATTTTGACTGACAATACTTTCCAGAGCTTCGGCCTGGACCAACGCCTGTTGAACGCACTTGAGCGCGCGGGTTTCACAACACCAACACCAATTCAACAGCAATCCATCAAAGCCCAGCTTGATGGTCGCGACATTCTGGGTGTAGCCCAGACCGGAACGGGTAAAACCGCAGCGTTCGGCTTGCCAATCTTGCACCATATCCTGCAAATGCCGGGCCGCGCTTCCCCCAAAAGCTGCCGCGCACTGGTTCTTGCCCCGACGCGTGAACTGGCGGTGCAGATCGAGGATAACTTCAAACAATATGCTGGCGGTGCCGGTCTGACCACTTGTCTGGTTCTGGGCGGTGTTTCGCGTGCCGGCCAGATCAAGAAGATCGCTCGCGGTGTGGATGTGGTTATTGCCACGCCGGGGCGGCTCGAAGATTTGATGAACGACAAGAAAATCCGCCTCGATGAAGTGCGGTTTGTGGTTCTGGACGAAGCGGACCGGATGCTGGACATGGGGTTTGTGCAACCCGTGAAACGTATTTTGGCGCGCTTGCACCCACGTCGCCAGTCGGCGTTGTTTTCGGCAACCATGCCTAAAGCCGTTCGCGGTCTGGCGGAAAGTTTTCTGAATAATCCGGTTAAAATCGAGGTGGAGCCGATGATTTCCGCCGCCCCCAAAGTCGAACAGCGCGCGGAGCTGATTACCGGCCCGTATAAACGTGGCCGTCTTCTGGAAATTCTGTCCGATCCCGAAGTGAAGCGTACGATCGTTTTCGCGCGAACCAAACGCGGCGCAGATAAAGTTGCGAAAAACCTGATTACCGACGGCATCGAGGCCGAAGTAATCCACGGCAACAAAGCCCAGAACGCCCGTCAAAAGGCGCTTGGAAAGTTCAAGAGCGGCTTTGTTGATGTGCTGGTTGCAACCGACATCGTCGCGCGCGGAATCGATGTTCCGGGAATTACGCACATAATCAACTTTGATCTGCCCGACGAGGCCGAAAATTACATTCACCGTATTGGCCGCACCGGACGGAACGGCGCCTCGGGGATTTCGATCACGTTATGTGCGCCAGACGAGTTGAAGAAACTGGCGGCGGTTGAAAAAATCATCAAACGCACGTTGATTGAGCGCGACGGCCCGGACCCCAAACCAAAGGCCAAAGCCCAAGGCTGGCAGGGTAAAAAACGCGGTGGTGGTGGTGGCGGCGGTGGTCGTGCAAGCGGGCGTCCGGCCAGCGGCAACCCTGCGGGGAATACCAACCAGAA
>CAKZNY010000308.1 GCA_937132145.1 uncultured Paracoccaceae bacterium
TGATGTCGCGCCACGCCCGCACTTTGAACCGTTTTTGCACAAAATTTTACGCCCTGCACGCGGGGCAATTATTGCCGTGTTCTTCGGCTGAAGAAGCGCAAGATATCCTCGATTACGCAGGCGGATACGGCAACACTTATTGGAACGAGGCCGCCCGCCATGCCGGATAACGCCCCCCTTCAGTCGCCGAGTTTGGCACAGGAACAGGAACGCCTGCGCAAGTGGCGCGAGATACGGCGCCAAGCCGCGGCTGACCCGAACACCGAACGCCTGCGTCAAGCGGACGAGGATCGCAAAACCAGACTGGACCAGTTCGAGACCGATAAGGCGGAACGCATCCGCGCCGCCGAAACCCACCGCCGCGAGGACGCCGAAGCGATCGAGGCCCGTCGCATGGACAAAGCCCGCGCCCATCTCGAAGCCCTCGACGACATCGAAACGGCCCGCGCGATGTTAATAACCGCCCGCCAAAAAACCCGCCGCCTGACGGGGGGGATGTTGGCGATTTTCGTCGGCCTCCCCACCCTGCTGACCGCCGTTTTCTACCTGTTCATCGCCCCGCCGGTTTTCCAGTCAACCAGCACACTTGCCATCGAGGGCGCAATGCCCGCCACGCCGCGCAACCCGTTGTTCAACAATGTTTCAGCCGGACAAACAGCTATGGCCGCGGCCTTCCAGCTTCGTGCGCAAATGCAGGCGCAAACCGGCCTCGCCTTTGAAATGACCATCGATTCCACGCAAGGCCTGTTAACCATAACCACCTCGGCCCCCGATTCCATGCTGGCCTATACGCAAAACGCGGCGTTAATCAAAACCGCCGACACCCTCGCCTTCCCCGCCAGACTAAAAGTCCTCGCCCAGCCAGTCATCCCTGAACGCGCCATATCCCGCGTGTTCTCCAAAACCCTTCTGGCGTTCCTCGTCTGCCTTTCGGTGTTCACCATCAGCGCCATCTTTTTCCAAAGCTTCCGGCATTACGCCCGAAACTGAACAGGAGTTTTCCTCATGAATGTTAGCACACCGTTAACGCTTTCAACCGCCCAACCCGTCGCGCCGCTTCGCACAGACGAAACCATTACCATCATCGGCCTTGGCTACGTTGGCCTGCCCGTTGCCGTCGGCTTTGCCCGCCATTTCACCAATGTCACTGGGTTTGATATAAACAAGACCCGCATATCCGAGCTGAACGAGGGCTTTGACAACACCCGCGAAATATCCCGCGCGGAAATCGAGGCCTCGCGCCTTAACGTCACCCACTCCGCCGCCGACCTCGCTAACACCAGTTTTTTCATCGTCACCGTTCCCACACCAATCGACAAAGGCAAGCGCCCAGACCTGTCGCCGCTGCGCGCCGCCTGCCGTACAATCGCCCCGCATCTGTCCAAAGGCGCAATCGTGGTGTTTGAATCCACCGTCTACCCCGGTGTTACCGAAGAAATCTGCGGGCCGATCCTTGCCGAAATTTCCGGCCTGCGTTGCGGCATCGACTTCAAACTGGGTTACAGCCCCGAACGCATCAACCCCGGTGATTCCGAGCACCGCTTGGAAACCATAATCAAAGTTGTCGCCGCGCAAGACGCGGAATCCTTGCAACGGGTGGCGGATGTGTACGGCACACTCGTCCACGCAGGCATCCACCGCGCGCCCACAATCCGTGTTGCCGAGGCGGCCAAAGTGATCGAAAACACCCAGCGCGACGTTAACATTGCCTTAATGAACGAGATCGCCATCATCTGCGACCGCCTTGATGTGCGCACCCGCGACGTGATCGAGGCGGCCTCCACCAAGTGGAATTTCCTGCCCTTCACCCCCGGTCTTGTCGGCGGACATTGCATCGGCGTGGACCCCTATTATCTGACAGCCAAAGCAGAAGAAGTCGGGTATCATTCCGAAGTCATCCTGTCGGGGCGGCGCGTAAACGATGGCATGGGCGCGTTTATTGCCGCCAAAGCCATCAAGATGCTCGCCTCGCTAAATGTCCCGTTGTCCAGCGCCAAGGTCGGTGTTCTGGGTTTGACGTTCAAGGAAAACGTGCCGGATTTGCGGAACTCCAAAACCTTCGACGTGCTGGAAGCGCTGTCCGAATTCGGTGTGCGCCCAATGGTGCACGACCCGATGGTTAACCGCACCAATATCCCGAAGGGGGCGTATGACTGGGTTGATATAGACGATATGCCTGCGCTCGATCTGGTTATTCTGGCGGTGTCGCATGATGCGTATTTGGCCGGTAATGTGGCAGAACTGGTGCGTGAAGGCGGGGCCGTCATCGATATTCGATCGGCACTGAAGCTTAGAGATATACCTAAAAACGTTCGGTATTGGAGCCTTTAGTTCAGGTACTCCGCCCCCAATACAGGGCCGAAATCCTTCGCCTGAACCAAAACCACATACTTGCTGTCACCCATAATTGACGTGCGAACGGTAACATCGGTTCTGCCGTTCCAGTTGGCGATCCATGTCATTTCTTCGACGACATTAACATAATCGATAGTCCGGCCCGCATTCTCGCCACGGGGGATACTGGTCGTCGCTTCCGGAATAATACGGACAAGGAAAATATCCGCGGCGGGCAATCTGGCGGTCAGCGCGGAAACTGTGATATTAGCCGTATCGCCAGACGTGCTCAGGGCGATTTCAAGCAGCGGTGTTTCGGCCTGAAACTGGTCCACGTACATACGGATTTTACGCTCGTTACTTCCGACAATCTGCGCCTCTCCGTTAATGACGGCTTGGGGCGTGTAAAGCGTTCGCAAGTTCCAGCGGTCACGATATCCCTTCTGGCGCTCGGTGTTTTCAGGGCTCGAAAATTCGTCTTTCCAACCCAGATAATCCCAATAATCCACATGCCAACCCAACACGATCACCCCGTCTTCCACCGAAAGTTCGCGCAGAATCTCGTCCGCAGGCGGGCAGGAACTGCACCCTTGCGAGGTAAACAGCTCCACCACAACATTCTGTGCTAAAGCGGCGGTCGGCAGCCAAAGACTTAAGGCGACGGTAAGGATTTTAGTAAAACGCATCGAGACTCCGAACATTGAGGGTTGTCTACTTGATACAAATAAATCCCTCAACATTCCAGTCAAGCCTTCGCGAGCATAAGTTTACTTCGTGGTACCGCCCGCATAACCAAGCGTTTTCAGCGCCTCCGCAATTTCGTCCAGAACAACGGGATCATCAATCGTTGCAGGCATTTTCCACGGTGTCTCATCGGCGATATTAACCATAGTTCCACGCATAATTTTTCCCGAACGCGTTTTGGGCAACCGATCCACCACCAACGCCAGTTTGAATGCGGCCACTGGTCCTATTTTCTCGCGCACCAGTTTGATAACTTCGGCGACAACTTCACTGTGTGGACGGTTAACACCATTGTTTAGACACACAAACCCAAGCGGCAACTGCCCCTTCAACTGGTCCCCGACCCCGATCACAGCACATTCGGCAACATCTGGATGCGCGGCCAAAATCTCTTCCATCGCGCCCGTTGAAAGGCGGTGACCAGCCACGTTGATCACATCGTCCGTGCGGGCCATGATGTAGATGTATCCATCCTCGTCGATAATCCCCGCATCACCGGTTTCGTAATACCCCGGAAAGGTATCCAGATAACTTTTAAAGAACCGGTCTTCGGCATTCCAAAGTGTCGGCAATGTACCTGGGGGCAGCGGCAGTTTGATCGCAACGGCGCCCAACTCTCCGGCAGGTAACTGGTGGCCATCGCTGTCCAAAACCTGCACATCGTATCCGGGCATCGCAACCGTTGGCGAGCCGAGCTTCATCGGCAACGCCTCTAACCCCAGTGGATTTGCGGCAATAGAATACCCCGTTTCCGTCTGCCACCAGTGGTCCACCACCGGAATACCAAGATGGTCCTGCGCCCAGATAATCGTATCAGGATCAGCACGTTCACCCGCCAGATACAGGGCTTTTAGACAACTTAGGTCGTATTTCTTAATGAATTCTCCGGTCGGGTCTTCGCGTTTGATCGCCCTGAAAGCGGTCGGGGCGGTGAAGAAGGACACAACCTTGTGCTCCTCTATCACACGCCAGAACGTACCTGCGTCAGGGGTTCCAACGGGTTTGCCCTCGAATACAATCGTCGTGGCGCCGTAAATCAGCGGCGCGTAGCAGATATAGGAATGCCCGACGACCCAGCCAACATCCGAGGCCGCCCAGAACACATCGCCCGGCTTCACATTATAGATGTTTTTCATGGTCCAGTGCAGCGCAACCATATGCCCGCCGCTTGGGCGCACCACACCTTTGGGCTGGCCCGTCGTGCCGGAAGTATAAAGGATATACAGCGGATCCGCCCCGCCAATTGGCACACATTCGGCAGGCTCGACGCCTTTTTGCACTTCGAACCAGTCGAAATCCCGCCCCTCGATCATTTCCGCCCGCGCCTGTTCACGCTGAAGGATAATGGTGAATTCAGGCTTATGGGTTGCCAAATCAATCGCACCATCGAGCAGCGGTTTGTATTTAATCACCCGCCCCGGCTCTATCCCGCAAGAGGCCGCGATAATCGCCTTGGGCGTTGCATCATCAATCCGCACCGCCAGCTCGTGTGCCGCAAATCCACCGAATACGACGGAATGCACGGCCCCGATACGCGCACAGGCCAGCATGGCGTTCAACGCCTCGGGAACCATCGGCATATAGATCAGCACGCGGTCACCCTTGCCGATGCCTTTGGCTTTCAGTGCGCCCGCCAGCAAGGCGACCTGATCGGTCAGCTCCGCATAGGTGATTTTGCGTTTCGTACCCGTAATCGGGCTGTCGTAAATGATAGCAGTCTGCGCACCACGCCCCGCCTCGACGTGCCGGTCCAGCGCATTGTAACAAGTGTTGGCCTCACCATCCGTGTACCACTCGTACAAAGGCGCATTGCTGGAATCCAGCGCATACGTCGGTTTTTTGGTCCAGCTTATCGCCTCGGCGGCTTCCATCCAAAATGCCTCGGGGTCGGCTTTCCAGCCGTCATATACCGATTTGTAACTCATGTTATTCTCCTATGATCCGGCCCCTACGGAGTGATCGTTTATTATTCGTATACTTTGACAGGCGTCCCGGCGAGTGCTGCGATATTCAGCAAACCGCGCGCCGTGATCGAGGGTGTAACGATGTGCGCCCTGTTGCCCATCCCCATCAAAATCGGCCCGACTTCCAGCCCGTTTGCCGACATTTTCAGGATATTGCGAACCGCACTGGCCGCATCGGAATTGGCGAAAACCAGCACATTGGCCGCCCCGTCGTAGCGCGAATTCGGATAAATCTTGCGGCGCAGTTTCTCATCGAGCGCCGCATCGGTGTGCATCTCGCCCTCGTAGACGAAATCGAGGTCCATGCCATCCAGAATATCAATCGCCTCGCGCATCCGACAGGCGGATGCGGTCGGCAGGTTCCCGAATTGCGAATGCGAACACAACGCCACCTTTGGTTCCAGACCAAAGCGATGCACATGGCGTGCGGTCGCCACCACCGTGTCCGCCATCTGCTGCGCGGTGGGTTCAGAATTCACATGCGTATCCGCGATAAACAGCGGCCCGTCTTCCAAAATCATCAGCGACAACGCACCAATAGCCCGCAACTGGTCTGTGCCCAGAACTTCCTGAACATATTTCAAATGCCACAAATATTGCCCGAAGGTTCCGCAAATCAGACTATCCGCATCCCCGCGGTGCACCATCACAGCACCAATCGCCGTGGTGTTGGTCCGCATAATCGCCTTGGCAAGTTCCGGCGTTACGCCGCGCCTTTGCATGATATCGTGGTAAGTGCCCCAGTAATCGCGAAAACGCGGGTCGTTTTGGGGGTTAACCAGTTCAAAATCGCGACCTTCCTTGATGGGCAGGCCGAATTTTTCGCACCGCGCCTCAATAACGTCGGGGCGGCCGATCAGGATCGGCTTGCCGGTCATCTCTTCGACCATGGCGTGAGCGGCACGAAGCACACGCTCGCTTTCGCCCTCGGCAAACACGATTTTTCGCATCGCGTTTTTTGCAACCGCAAATACCGGACGCATAATAAGCGCAGATTTGAACACGGACCCGTCGAGCTTTTGTTTATACGCCACCATATCCGTGATCGGGCGACTCGCGACACCGCTTTCCATCGCCGCCTTGACAACTGCGCAGGACACAACCGCCAGAAGGCGGGGATCGAAAGGTTTCGGGATCAGGTATTCAGGACCAAATTTCAGGCTCTCGTCCTTGTAAACCGCCGCCGCCACAGCACTGGTAGAGGCCCGCGCCAGTGCCGCGATCCCTTCAACACAGGCGATTTCCATAGCGTCGTTGATCGTGGTTGCCCCCACATCAAGCGCGCCGCGGAATATGAAAGGGAAACACAGGACGTTGTTAACCTGATTAGGGAAATCCGAGCGCCCCGTGGCGATAATAGCATCGGGTGCTACCGCGCGAACCGCATCCGGCATAATCTCGGGTGTTGGATTGGCCAGCGCAAAAATAATCGGCTGCGAGGTCATCTTCACAACCATTTCCGGCTTCAAAACGCCTGGGCCAGATAGCCCCAGAAACAAATCCGCGCCATCGATCACATCGCCAAGCGTGCGTTTATCGCTATCCTGTGCAAATTCGGCCTTCTGCGGCGTCATTTCCTCGGTCCGGCCTTTGTAGACTAGCCCCGCAATGTCACACAGCCAGACGTTCTCGCGTTTTACACCCAGTTTCAACAGCATGTTCAGGCAGGCAATCCCCGCCGCCCCGCCACCAGTAGATACAACCTTGATGTCTTCGAATTTCTTGCCCGTGACATACAACGCATTGGTCGCCGCCGCGCCCACAACGATCGCGGTGCCGTGCTGGTCGTCGTGGAAAACCGGAATACCCATACGCTCACGACATAGTTTTTCAACAATAAAACACTCGGGTGCTTTGATGTCTTCAAGGTTGATCGCGCCAAACGTCGGCTCCATCGCCGTGATAATATCGGCCAGTTTTTCGGGGTCGCTTTCGTCCAGTTCAATGTCAAAACAATCGATATTGGCGAACTTTTTGAACAGGACGGCCTTGCCCTCCATGATCGGCTTGGAGGCCAGCGCCCCGATGTTCCCCAACCCCAGCGCCGCCGAGCCATTGGTAACAACCGCCACCAAATTCGCCCGCGCAGTATACCGCGCAGCTGTGGCCGGATCTTTGCTGATCTCGAGACACGCCTCGGCCACACCGGGGGAGTACGCCCGCGACAAATCCCGGCCATTCGCCAAGGGTTTCGTCGCGCGAATTTCCAGTTTCCCCGGCTTGGGAAACTCGTGGTAATCAAGCGCTGCTTGGCGGGCGGATTTCTGACGTTCTTCGGTCAATTCAAGACTCCTATGCTGATATTCGGGCACAATAGGTGGATGCGGCAATATTGTCAGGCCAAAAACGCTGGAACTGTTTCAATAATTTGTCCGGCGTATAAGTCGCAAAACTTTGTCGGCTGCATCAGGGATATTCGTCCCCGGCCCGAAGATCGCCTTGATGCCGTGTTCATAGAGGAAATCATAGTCTTGCTGCGGGATAACGCCGCCACAAATTACAATAATTTCGCCTCCACCTGCCGCTTTCAGAGCCTCGACCAACTGCGGGGCAAGTGTCTTGTGGCCCGCCGCTTGTGAAGAAATTCCGATGACATGCACGTTCTTATCGACCGCATCCCGTGCTGCCTCTTCAGGAGTTTGGAACAGGGGGCCGACGCTAACGTCAAAACCAATATCGCCAAATGCGGTGGCGATAACTTTAGCCCCGCGATCATGGCCATCTTGCCCCATTTTCACCACCAGCATACGCGGCTGTCCGCCTTCAATTTCGGCAAAATCCCTGACGTCTTGCTGAATTTTGGCAAACCCCTCGTCGCCCTCGTAGGCCGCGCCGTAGACACCAGAAAGGGTTTTAACTTCGGCGCTGTGACGCCCGAAAACATTTTCCAAAGCGGTTGAAATCTCGCCAACCGTGGCCCTTGCCCGCGCTGCATCTATCGCCAACTCCAACAAGTTTCCATCAGAACGAGCGCCCTGTTCAAGCGCCACAAGGGCGCCTTCACAGGCCGCTGCATCGCGCGTTTCGCGGATGCGCGTCAGGCGTTTGATCTGGCTATCGCGAACCTGAGTGTTGTTGATCTCGCGGATGTCGAGCGGGTCTTCCTTCTCAAGCCGGAACTTGTTGACCCCGACGATCACGTCTTCGCCTTTGTCCACCGCGGCTTGCTTGCGGGCGGCCGCTTCCTCGATCCGCAACTTCGGCATGCCGCTGGCCACGGCCTTGGTCATGCCGCCGATTTCATCAATCTCGCAGATCAATTTCCACGCTTCATCCGCCAGTTCCTTGGTCAGGCTTTCGACGTAATAC
>CAKZNY010000309.1 GCA_937132145.1 uncultured Paracoccaceae bacterium
TGATTATCTACTCAAAGTCGAAACCCTGACGATCTCGCTTGATACGGGTGCCAATCCGTTGCCGATTGTTCAGGACATCAGTTTTTCGATCAATCCGGGGCGCGTATTTGCACTTGTCGGCGAAAGTGGCAGCGGCAAAACCATCGTTTCGTTGTCGATTTTACGTCTTCTGGGGAAGGGTGTTGGGGTTACGTCCGGCAAAATCCTGTTCCGCAAGAATGGCGGTGAACCGGTTGATATTGCCAAGATGGACCCGAAAGGCAAGGAAATCCAAAGCCTTCGCGCCGCCGAAATCGGCATGATTTTTCAAGAACCAATGAGCTCGTTTTCGCCGGTTCACACAATCGGCAACCAGATCGAGGAAGTCATCCGGCTGCATATGAATCTGAACAAAAAACAAATCCGCGCCCGTGCCATCGAGATGCTGGGCAAGGTCGGAATCGTCGACCCCGCGCGCGCAGTTCACCAATATTCGTTCGAGTTTTCCGGCGGGATGCGCCAGCGTGCAATGATCGCCCGCGCATTGGCGTGCAACCCGTCGCTGCTGATCGCGGACGAGCCGACGACAGCGCTGGACGTCACCATTCAGGCGCAAATCCTGAAGCTGATGAAAACGCTGCAAAACGAGCTGAATATGGCCAACCTGTTCATCTCGCATAATATCGGCGTAATTGCGCAAATCGCTGATGACGTGGCGATTATGTATATGGGCAAAATCGTCGAACAGGGTCCGGTGCGCGCCATTCTTAAAAACCCGCAGCACCCGTATACCAAAGGGCTGCTGCGCGCGATCCCGCATTTGGCCGACATCGGCAGAAGCCGGAAACTGGAGCCTATTCCGGGTTCTGTGCCCAATTTATACGAACGCCCAGATGGCTGCCCGTTCGCCGAAAGATGTGGGTCTTTCATTGCCGGAGTGTGCGATAAATCCTTCCCGGATATCAGGCATATAGATACCGGACACGGCGTTTATTGTCATGCTATCAAGGCTGAAGAAAAGGTATCGGCATGACCAATCTGATCGAAGTTAAAGACTTGTCGGTGCAGTTTAGCGGCCCCAAAATGGGGCTTTTCCGCAAGAAAAGCGCACCTATTCACGCTGTGGACGGGGTGTCGCTGAATATCCGCAAAGGCGAGGCGCTTGGCCTTGTTGGCGAGAGCGGCTCGGGCAAAACCACTTTTGGCCGCGCCCTGTTGCGCCTGATCGAACCCAACTCCGGTGTCGTTCACATGAACGGAAATGACGGACGCAAAAACATTACCGAGCTGGATGCAAAGAACCTGCGCAAGGCTTGGCTAAATATGCAAATGGTGTTTCAGGACCCGGATTCCTCGCTGAACCCGCGCATGACGGTTATGGACACGATCGCTGAATCCCTGCTGGTGAACCGCATCGCCAAAAATATCCGCGAGGCAAAAGCCCGCGTCGTTGAGGTGGCCGAAAGCTGTGGTCTGACGGTCGAGCAACTAAGCCGCTATCCACATGCATTCAGCGGCGGGCAACGGCAACGGATTTCCATTGCCCGCGCGCTGGTGACCAAGCCGGAATTCATCATCTGCGACGAGCCGGTTTCCGCGCTCGACGTTTCCATTCAGGCGCAAATTCTGAACTTGCTGATCGAGTTGCAAGAGGAAATGGATCTGACCCTGCTGTTTATTTCGCATGACCTGATTGTGGTGGCGTATATTTGTGACCGGATCGCCGTGATGTATCTGGGAAATATCATCGAAATCGCGCCAACCAAAGACCTGTTCAACAAACCTCTGCACCCCTACACGGAGGCCCTGATGTCGGCGATCCCGTCCGACGACCCCGACCAACAGCTTAGTGAAAGCGTGTTGGCTGGCGAGGCGACCGGTGTGGCGGGCGAGCGAAAAGGTTGCCTGTTCGCCCCGCGTTGCCGGTATGCAGACGGCGATAAATGCTCTGAAATCAAGCCGGTACTCAAAGACTTCGGGGATGGCCGAATGGCGGCCTGCCACTACGCGGAAACCCTTACACTCACGGGTTTTGAAGATCTGTAAACGAGGGCTGGTTGTTTATCTAAACCATACCTAAAGTACAAAAGAATCGGGCAATGCCCACACAAACAAAGAAGACGACTCGATGAACATTCTCCATATTACCGACCTGCATTTCGGCCCTCGACATTGGCATGGTGACGACAATCTTTTGTTGGAGCGCCTTAACGCGTTTAACGCCGACATCGTTCTGAACACCGGTGACAACACGTCGGATTCACTGCCAGAAGAGTACCGTGAGGCGGGCGAATTCCTGTCGAAACTGAAATGCCGGAATATTTTTTCGATCATCGGAAATCACGATAAGTTCTCGATGCGGGCGCTGGAGATGTTTCGAAAATGCATTTACGACGGAGAATTCATTCACCCTAAAGACCCGTCGAAAGTCCAGAAGCCCAAACTTTTCATAAATTCTGCCATGTCAAATCTGGAGGATAATTTCACCGAGGTGAACTATCTGCGGATGATGGAAATTGACGGAGAGCGGGTGTTGTTCGTGTGCATCGACACTAATCTGTGCCAAAAACACGACGGATTTGTGGAACCGCAAATTCTGGAGGCCTTGCGGGACGAAATGTCCAAGCTGACCTATGACCGGGTCTTGATGCTGTCGCATCATTCGCTTCTCGCAACCGATGAATGTCCGTTAATCAATTCCAAACAGGTAACGGATTTTATTCTTGAAACCGGAATTGAAGCAACTTTTTGCGGGCACACGCATAAACTGGATATCGTAGAGGTTTCCGATCTGGTGCGCGGGAAAAAGTTCCGGCAGTTCATGTGCGGGACGCTCTCGGCGAAGGGTTCGGGCACGGAGGGGAATATGTTTTGCACCTACGAGAACTTCGGAACTTCGGACGAGGTGATAACTATAACCAGAGTATATCCAACCGATGGTGGTTTGGAGTTTGTCGAAACTGTGCTGGATCGTTAAGTTGACCAAAAATCACCGACATAAAAGAGCATTCCCGTGAAATCGAGCGAGCGTTTACAATCCATCCGGTCCCAACTCGATATACTCGGGCGTGTCTCGGTGGTGGAGCTGGCGGCGCAGTTTCAGGTCTCTCAGGAAACCATTCGCCGCGATCTGCTTAAACTTGAGAAAAACGGCGTCGTGCGCAAAGTGCATGGCGGCGCGGTGACTTTGCAAAACAAATACGAACAATCGCTGGCGGCGCGTTTCAAACATGACATCCCGCAAAAGCACGAGGTGGCCCGCTTGGCAACCGAACTGATCCCGCCGGGCAGCACATTGTTTATCGACTTCGGGACAACGACAAATGTTTTTGCCGAACACATGAAACAGCTTTCGGATTTGACGGTTTTCACAAACTCCCATCTGATTGCCTCCACGATGTCCGCGCATTCCAACTGTGAAATTTTTGTGCTTGGCGGGAAGTATGACCATACCGTTAAAGCCAATCTGGGGCCGATGGTCATTGACAGTATCGGTCAGTTTTTAGCCGATTTCGCGATCATCGGTATTGGCGGGGTTGATACAAAATTCGGGTTCTCGAACCAGAATATTGACGAGGCGACGGTGGCGCGCGCCATGATCAGCCGAAGTGCGGAAACTATCGTTCTGGCCGACCCAAGCAAGTTCAATCGTCACGGGATCGCCCATGTTGCCGATTTTCATCAAGTTGATTACCTCGTGTCGTCCGAGACGCCGAACGACGAGATTTGTGCCGCGCTGGGGGAAAACAATGTTGCCCTGATGACCCCGCACAAACTTGTTTAGAACAAATGCTGCCGAATATTTCGTGCGTTCAAGTCGGAGCGTTTAGTCGTAACTCCGCTGGTCGTCGATAACTTTTCCGTCTTTTGGCAGGCTGCCGGGGGCGTGGACCTCGATTTTACCGCGTAGTTTCAGGGTTGCTTGCACCGATGCGGCGACGGCATCCTGGTCTATTGTCTCGGCCTCGATCTGGACGGTCATGACGTCTTGCTCGCCGACCCTAGTGGCGATGATGCGGGCTTTCAGAATTTCGGGGTGGCGCTCCACCAGCGCTGCGACCTGTTCGGGGCGAACGAACATGCCTTTGATTTTGGTGGTTTGGTCGGCGCGGCCCATCCAGCCTTTGATGCGCATATTGGTGCGCCCGCACGGCGAAGTGCCCGCCATTATCGCGGACAGATCGCCTGTCGCGAAACGGATCAGGGGGTAGTCTGGGTTCAGCGTTGTGACGATGACCTCGCCGATTTCACCGTCGGCAACGGGGGTGCCGGTGCCGGGCGTGACGATCTCGACGATCACGCCTTCATCCACGATCATGCCTTCCATGGCGGGGCTCTCATAGGCGATGTTGCCTAGATCCGCTGTGGCATAACACTGTACGCAATTGATGCCACGGTCAGCGTATTCTTGGCGAAGGCTGGGGAAGAGGGCACCGCCACCGACGACAGCGCGGGTGATGCGGGAAAGGTCCAGACCCATTTCCGCGCCCTTGTCGAGGATGACTTTCAGGTAATCGGGTGTGCCAGCATAGGCCGTGACCCCAAGGTCGGCGGCGGCTTGGGCTTGCAGTTCTGTCTGGCCGGTGCCTGCGGGGAACACGGTTGCGCCAACGGCGGCGGCACCGTTTTCGAACATCATGCCGGCAGGGGTGAAGTGGTAGGAAAAACAGTTCTGGACGATGTCACCTTCGCCGATACCGTTGGCATGCAGGAAGCGGCCCATGCGCCACCAGTCGCCGCCGGTTTCGCCGATTTCGTAGATCGGGCCGGGGGACTGGAATACGTGACGGGTTGTGCGGGTTGTGAACCCTCCGAAAGGCGGGTGGGCTTTCTGCGCTGTGCCCAAGTCGGACTTGCGAAGGATCGGTAGCGCCGCTAACGCGGCGCGGTCGGTGATAGACGCAGCATTCACATCCCCAAGGTGGGCCGCCATGCCCGAGGCCGTCATCGCGTTGGTGATTTGTCGGGGCAGGGCGGAGGCCATTGCCGCTGCGCGCTCGTCGATTGAGCGGGTTTCTAGATCATCGTAATATTGGGACATGGGGTCTTCCTTTAGCGGGCAGGTGTTAGCTTAGCCAACGCTTGCGACGACGATAAGAGCGCACGTTGCGGAAGGATTTGCGGCCTTCTTCGGACATGCCGAGATAGAATTCTTTAACGTCGGGATTTTCGCGTAATTCAGAGGCTAGGCCTTCCATCACGACGCGGCCGGATTCAAGGATGTAACCGTGGTGCGCATAGCGCAACGCGACGTTGGTGTTTTGCTCGGCCAGAAGGAAGGACACGCCTTCTTTCTCGTTCAGGCCTTTAACGATTTCAAAAATCTCTTCCACCAATTGCGGGGCGAGGCCCATCGATGGCTCGTCCAGCAATACCATTTCAGGGCGGGACATCAACGCGCGACCAATTGCGATCATCTGTTGTTCACCGCCCGAGGTATAACCTGCTTGGGATTTCCGGCGTTCCCGTAGGCGCGGGAAGTAATTATAGACCATTTCCAGATCCGCCGCGACCGCGCCTTTACCGTCACGACGTGTATATGCGCCCGTCATCAGATTGTCTTCAACGGTCAAATGCTCAAAGCAATGCCGGCCCTCCATCACCTGAATAACACCGCGCTTCACGAGGGTCGCAGGGCTAAGGTTTGTGATGGATTCTCCACGATACTTGATCGTGCCTTTGGTAACGTCGCCGCGCTCGGAGAGAAGCAGGTTGGAGATTGCTTTCAGCGTCGTGGATTTACCCGCGCCGTTGCCACCAAGAAGCGCTATAATGCCGCCCTTGGGGACGCTTAGGGACACGCCTTTCAGAACCAGAATAACGTGGTTGTAGATCACCTCGATATTGTTGACCTCCAGAAGGGGCTCTTGTGTAGGGGTCTCTTGTGTTTTGCCAGCATCCAGCATCTGCGTATCCCGTAGTTTTTAAATGTCAAAACAAAATTGGTTCTCCGGCCCCCGAAAGGGCCGGAGAGGGTTCGTTTAGTCACACTGTGGCTCGATGTTGTTCTCGGCAGCGTAAGCTGCGGAGTCAGCGTCGATAAGCGGCTGGATAACGTCCATGTCCGTTGGATTGAAACCTGTAATCAGGCTCCATTCACCAGTCGTAGCGTTCCACTGCGCGACCGCGCCGAGGCCCGGACCACCGTGGTTTTTACACGTCACCTCGAAGTTTGGACCAAAGCCTTTAAGGCCGATAGCCTCCATAATTTCGTCGCTGATCACAAGGTTTTCCAAGCCATCACGCATCATGGATGCGGTAATGTCGGCAACGCCGTGGATTTCTTGTGCAACCTTAACAGACTCTGCCAGCAGAGCAGCCTGATACAGGCCGCGGTTATAAAGAACCGTACCGACTTGCTCGCCAGTGCCGGAAGCTTTACCCGCGTCTACAACATACTTCTGGATGTCGTCGAATACTGGATAGTCAGTACCAACGCCGTGGAAGGTCAACGCTTTATAGCCATCGGCGGCATCGCCAGCGGGGAGCACGTCGTTTTCAGAACCGGACCACCAGATACCGATGAAGTTTTCCATCGGGAAGCGGATGTTTGCGGCTTCCTGAATAGCAACCTGGTTCATAACACCCCAGCCATACATGATGACGTAGTCAGGGCGTTCGCGGCGGATTTGCAGCCATTGCGATTTCTGCTCTTGGCCCGGATGGTCAACAGGCAGAAGTGTCAGGTCGAAACCGTGCTTTTCGCCCAGAACTTCCAGCGTGCGGATCGGCTCTTTGCCGTAAGCGGAGTTGTGATAGACCAGCGCGATAGTTTTTCCAGGAATGTCACCGTCGTTCAGGTCCAGAATATGGTTGATCGCTGTGGATGCACCATTCCAGTAGTTGGCCGGAAAGTTGAATATGTGGCTGAATACATCGCCGTTTGCAGCAGATGTACGGCCATAGCCCATTGTGTGCATAGGGATGTCGTCAGCAGTCACTTTCGGGATCAACTGGTATGTAATACCTGTGGAAAGCGGGAAGTAAACCAGCGAGCCTTTACCTTTGGTTGACTCGTAGCATTCAACGCCTTTTTCGGTCGAATAGCCGGTTTCGCATTCGATAACTTTCGTCATCACGCCCCCGATACCACCGTCACGCTCGTTAACAAGCGTCATGTAATCGGCGAAACCATCTGCAAACGGAATTCCGTTTGCAGCGTATGGTCCAGTACGATAGCTCAGTGACGGGAACACAAGTTCCGCCAGTACCGGACTTGCGGCCATGACTGAGGCGACAGCAATTGCTGCCAGTTTAGTTAGTTTCATGTCGTCCTCCCTTAAAGTTCGACAGATGATGCCCCGAATTCATCGGTGGCTTATATTTTGGCCGCCCCCTAATGCGGGAAAGGCCAAAGACGTAGTTTTTCCTTCAACAACTGCCAGAGCCGTGCCAGCCCGTGGGGTTCAAGGATCAGGAATATAACAATCAGCGCGCCTACAATAACGAACTCGAAATGCGCGGCGATGTCGGTGGCCCAACCCAGTTGGCCAACCATGATATTCTTTAACAACACAGGCATTAGAACCATGAATGCGGCCCCGATGATACTGCCAAAGATCGACCCCAGGCCGCCGATGATAACCATGAACAGCAATAGAAACGATTTCTGGATACCAAAGGCTACGCCAACCTCGACCGCGCCAAGATAAACCGCGAAGAACAGCGCGCCTGCGATACCAATGAAGAACGAGCTGACCCCGAAGGCGGTTAATTTGGTTCGCAACGGTGCTACGCCGATGATTTCTGCGGCGATGTCCATATCGCGAATTGCCATCCAGCTACGGCCAATCCGGCCTCGTGTCAGGTTGCGCGCAATCCATGCGACGCCGACCAGCAGGACCAGACAGAACAGATATTTCGCTTCGGCTGATGCTGTCGCGCCGGTAACCTCGAACCCGAAAACGGAGCGGGTAGGGGCGCTGATTTGGCCGGAAGCCGAGTAGTTGTAGAACCATGGCACTTTGTTAAACAGCCACACGAGGAAGAACTGTGCGGCTAGCGTTGCCACCGCCAGATAGAAACCTTTGATCCGTAAGCTTGGCAGGCCGAACAGGATACCTACCAACGCTGTTATCGCGCCGGACAAAATCACGATGATAAAGATGCTTAAATCAGGAAACGATGTCATCATTTTATAGGATGCATACGCCCCCACAGCCATAAAACCACCGCTGCCAAGGCTAAGCTGGCCACAATACCCAACAAGGATATTCAAGCCGATCGAGGCAATCGCCCAGATCAGGAACGGCAGGAAGATGGCGTTGGTCCAGTAGTTGGCCCGTCCCCCCAAATCCACGACCAGAAGCGTGGGTATAACGATAAACGCAATCGCGAGGATCGTGTAAT
>CAKZNY010000310.1 GCA_937132145.1 uncultured Paracoccaceae bacterium
AGTAGGATTGAAAATAAAATGCATAATATTCTCCATATAACTGGTTAAAAAATGGCAAGCATTGCCAAATTGGCATGTTACCATGAAACTTGGCGTGGCCAAAGAGTATTGTATCAAGCATATAAAGGGGTGGGTGAATCACCCACCCTACGGCACAAAACAACCGCCGAGCGAAGCGAGGCTTGGCCCAACCGAAGGGCGGGAGGGTGCCTTTGATTTACGTGGTGCGGTTTGGCGACAGTGGGTCGCCAGCCGGATCCTTGTGGATAAGGACGTCTGCGTTTGGGATTACCCGCATGATTTCATGTTTCAAGCCGGCACCGATGCTGTGGGCTTTTTCCAGCGTTTGACGGCCGTCCAGCTCGATGTGGACTTGTACGAAAATCCGGTCGCCGGAGGTGCGGGTTTTTAGGTCGTGGTAGCCAAGCACGCCGGGCCAGTTGGCTACCAGCGCCTCGACTTTGGCGATGCTTTCGGGGTCGGCGCGGCGGTCCATCAGGGCATCAAAAGCGGCTTTGGTGATGCGCGCGGCCCCGAACAGCAGCAGTATGGCGGCGGCGAGGGCGATGACGGAATCGACGGAGACCAGACCGAAGGCTGATGATGCGGCGAGGGCGACTATGGCACCCAGATTGGGTAGAAGGTCGGCGGTGTAGTGCAGGCTGTCAGCTGCAACGACGCGGTTTCCGGTGCGTGCAACCACGCGGCGTTGCCACAGGATCAGCGCGAGGGTAAGCGCGATGGAGATGACCATGGCGATCATGCCTGCGCCCTCGGCGGCGAGGGGAGGCGGGGTGTCGGATAACAGGCGTTTGATTGCAGACCAGCCGATGACGATGGCGGAGACGGTGACCAATATCCCCTGCGCCAACGCGGCGAGGTCTTCTGCCGAGGAATGCCCGAAGGCGTGGTCGTCGTCAGCAGGGCGCGCGGCGTAGAGTATCGCCAGCAAGCCGGTAAGCGAAACGATCAGGTGAAGGGCGGAATCCGTCAGGCTGGCGGCGATGGATAGGGAGCCGGTTTGACCAAACGCCCAGAGTTTCAGCGCGACCAGCAGGACGGCGACCAGAACCGAAGCCCCGCCAGCCGTCAAATTTAACCGCAGGTTGCTCAAAACCACTGACCGGGTTCCATGAACCCGAGTTCCATTAATTGGGTGGAGTTCCACTCGAACTTCCGGCTGCCGCCCCAGTGGAAGCCCTCGATGTCATCGGCGGAACCGGGGTTGTGCATCAGCGCTTTGGCGACGCGGAACGACATGACGGCGATGGTCAAGTTGTTGTGCCATTCGCAGGCGATGGTGTTCAGCTCTGCCTCGTTCAGGCGCAAGTCCGGCCCGATTTCAAGGTCGGGGGTGGCCTTGAACAGGCTGATCCGGTCGATGCGGCGTTTTTCCCACGGGATGTGTTGCTCAAACCGCCAGCGCAGGCCGCCGAAGATTTCGGGCTGTCGGGTGACCACCTCGCCGTCTATGAAGCGGTCTTGTCCGTAATATCCGTTGCGGTCCAGATGGGCGGTGCCGATGTCTACGCCGTTGCCGTGATCGGACAGGTTCTCGGGGTAGAGGTCGATGGCGTAGGTGAAAACGGCGGCGCGGCGCTCTTCTTCCATGAAGGTTATGACGTCTTTGATGCTGCGGGTTTCGCAGTAGGGGTAGTAGAGGTATTCCGCGTTAAAGCCGTAATAAATCCATTTTCCGGTGCAGGCGGTGATGATTTTGTTCAGCACCACGATGGAATCTTCCAGACGGTTTAACTGCGCGGGGAACAGGTGGGCGTCTTTGGTTGTGATTTCGGCCACGTCGCCGATTACCAGTATTGTGCCGAACCCCATGTCCGCGTGGTGTTTGATGGTTCCGGCCAGCTCTATGTCGTCCTCGGCCAGAATGACGGCGATGGGCGCGGGCAGGTTGGCACCCTTAAGGCGCAGGAATCGGTCGAGATCTTGGTGGGGCATATCAGGCTTTCACAGTGTTTTGCCAAAGGTTAGCAAATAAGCCCCCCTTGCTGGAAGGGAAAATCGTTCCATTGCGTCGGAAATCGCTAAGTAGTAGACGAGGGGCGAAATATGAATCAGGTGCGATGATGTCCAATACGAAAAAACTGTATATCAAAACTTACGGCTGTCAGATGAATGTCTATGACAGCGAGCGGATGGCCGATGCTATGGCGGCGGATGGTTATACCACTGTCGATTCGCCCGAGCAGGCGGATATGATCCTGCTGAACACCTGCCATATTCGCGAAAAAGCGGCCGAGAAGATTTATTCGGAACTTGGCCGGTATCGCCCCCTGAAGGACGCGAACCCTGATTTGAAGATCGGTGTGGCCGGATGTGTGGCGCAGGCCGAGGGCGAGGAGATTATGATCCGCCAGCCGATGGTTGATCTGGTTGTCGGGCCGCAAGCCTACCACCGCCTTCCCGCGATGGCTGCAAAAGCGGGAAACGGCGTGCAGGTTCTGGACACGGAATTCCCCGAGGAAGACAAGTTTGATTTTTTGCCACGTCGCACCAAGGCTCGGCGCGCCCCTGCCGCGTTTTTGACCGTTCAGGAGGGTTGCGACAAGTTTTGTGCCTTCTGCGTGGTGCCCTATACGCGCGGCGCCGAGGTTTCCCGCCCTGCTGAACGCTTGTTGGACGAGGCGCGGGATCTGGTGGAGCGCGGTGTCGTTGAAATCAGCCTGCTGGGCCAGAATGTGAATGCCTATCTGGCGGATGGTTGGAGCTTGGCGCGGCTTATTCGCGCGTTGGCCAAGATCGACGGGTTGGAGCGGATTAGGTATATGACCTCGCATCCCAACGACATGGGCGATGATCTGATCGCGGTGCACGGGGATGTGGAAAAGCTGATGCCGTATCTGCATTTGCCTGTGCAATCCGGTTCGGACAAGGTTTTGAAGGCGATGAACCGCAAGCACACAGCGGCGAAATATCTGAAGGTGCTGGCGCAGATACGGGCGGTGCGGCCTGATATTATGCTGTCGGGAGACTTTATCGTCGGCTTCCCCGGCGAAGACGAGGCGGATTTTCAGGCGACGATGGATTTGTGCGAAGAGGTCCGGTACGGGCAGGCGTATAGTTTCAAGTATTCGCCACGGCCGGGGACTCCGGCTGCGGATCGCTCGCATGTTGATGAAGAGGTTAAGTTGGAGCGCCTTCACCGCCTCCAGACGTTGTTGACCAGCCATCAGGTGGATTTTCAGAACAGTATGATCGGGCGCACGCTGCCCGTTTTGGTCGAAAAACTTGGCCGCGAGGCAGGGCAGGTTATTGGCAAGTCGCCGTATTTGCACGCAACGCATTTTCTGGGCGAGGCCTCTGATATCGGCAAGGTTGTGAATGTTAAGATCGTGGCGACAGAGCGGAACTCGCTTTCGGCGGAAAAAATATAAATTCCGTGTGTTGCGTGGATGTCACACAAACTTCGCCGCGCAACTAATGGATTAACAAACAGAAAATACTATGTTAAGCAGATAGTAACGTCGGCGTTAACGATCGACAACTTGAGGCAGAACATTATGAAATCTTACTTGAGCGCCCTGTTTATGGGCCTGGTTATGTTTATGGTGCCGTTAGTCATACAGGCACAAGAAAACGGAATGCTCCAAGCCGCAATCTGGATTGATCCCGATGGGTGCGAGCATTGGGTTATTGATTTGGGCGTCGAGGGCATGATGTCCCCGCACCTCGATCGTGAAGGAAATCCGGTTTGTAACCGTAACCCCGATATCTGCATGGAATTCCCGGGCGATATGCTGTTCGATGTGAATAAAGCGGTGTTGACGCAGAATGCGACCATGGCGCTGTCCAAATATTTCACGGAAGAAATTCTTCGCGGTCAGACGTCTTTCCTTGTTGTCGGGCATACCGATGCGGATGGCTCGCTATACGATAACTTCGATCTTGCATGGGCGCGCGCACAGGCTGTGGCCGTTGTTGCCCGCCAGACCGGAGCGATCGTTCGCACGGACGCGCTCGGCGAGTTGCAGCCCATTGCATCTAATGACACGGAAGACGGCAAACGCCGAAATCGCCGCGTTGAAATCTTTTGCGAGTAGGGGACGTCATGTCAGGTAAAATTAGATTATTGGCGTTAGTAACTGTTGGTGCTGTTACTCTAGCCGCATGTACCAGTGGTCCGACTGATCAGGATTATGGCATGGACGGATCTTTTCTGGATGGCCGCAGTGCTGGTATCTGGGTCGATGGAAATGGCTGTGACCACTGGATTATTGACGATGGCTTTGAAGGCTACATGTCGCCACGTCTGGCGGATGACGGTAGTCCTGTTTGTCGTGTTGGTGCGGTCCCATATTCGACCATTAATTTCGAGCGTACACTTCTGGGTCTGTAAACCTGAGTATTTCCGCTTGCGACATCGGCGCGCTTGTTGCACCATAGTTACCAGAATCTCTTCGGAAATGGATGGTGGACTTTGGCGAGAACCGCGCTGACTGATGTAGTAACCGAGGCCGGATCGGCAGAGACGACCCTCGAATTCCCTGACAATCGCTTTTTGCTGGAATTATGTGGCGAGCTGGATTCAAACCTCAAGAAAATCGAAACGGCAACGGGGGTAGAGATCACCCACCGTGGTAACCGGTTGTCTTTGTTTGGCGACGATGAACAGCGCAAGCATTCCGCAACGATCCTGCGGGCGATATATTCCCGCCTTGAGCAGCATCGACCGCTGGAACCGGGTGACGTTGATGCCGCGATCAGAATGCCGGGCGAGGTGTTTGATGCACCGCATGGCAGCGACCAGATCGAGATGTTCAAACGTGACAACATCGAAATTCGCACCCGCAAACGGATTGTCGAGCCGCGCACCCCGATGCAGAAAGCCTATGTGAAATCGCTGTTCAATCACGAACTGGTGTTTGGCCTTGGGCCTGCCGGTACGGGCAAGACCTATCTGGCGGTGGCGGCGGCGGTTTCGCATTATATCGACGGGCATGTGGACCGGATTATCCTTAGCCGTCCAGCCGTCGAGGCGGGCGAGCGTCTGGGTTTCTTGCCCGGCGATCTGAAGGAAAAAATCGACCCGTACATGCAGCCCCTTTACGACGCGCTGAACGCGTTTTTGCCAGCCAAGCAGGTGCAGCGGATGATCGAGGATAAACAGATCGAAATCGCGCCGCTGGCGTTTATGCGCGGGCGGACCTTGTCAAACGCGTTTGTTATTCTGGACGAGGCGCAGAATGCGACGTCTATGCAGATGAAAATGTTCCTCACCCGTCTGGGCGAGGGCAGCCGGATGGTCATAACCGGCGACATGACCCAGATCGATTTGCCGCGCGGGGTGACCTCGGGGCTGGTCGAGGCCGAGGGGATTTTGCGGCACGTCAAAGGGATCGGGTTCACGCGGTTCACGACTGTTGATGTGGTGCGTCACCCCATGGTTGCCAAGGTTATTGATGCTTATGATGCGGCGGCGAAGCGGAATGAGTGACCTCGTTGATCTGGTGATCGAGGACGAGAGGTGGGCGGCGTTGGACATGGGCACGCTGGCCGAGACGGCGGCGCGGGCGGCGTTGAATGTTGCGAACGTCCAGCCGGACTACGAGATTTGCATTATGGGCTGTAACGACGCCCGAATTGCCGAATTGAATGCCGAATTTCGCGAGAAACCGACCGCTACGAATGTGTTGTCGTGGCCTGCGTTTGAGTTGTCGCCTGAAAGCGAGGGGGGGCAGCCAACGCCCCCTCCGCAAGGGGAAAGTCTGGGGGATATTGCCATTGCTTACGAGACTTGCGCGCGGGAAGCGGTTGAGAAGGGCATCACCATGCAGGCGCATGTTACGCATTTAGTTGTGCATGGATGCCTGCATTTATTGGGGTATGACCACGAAACCGACAAAGATGCCACACTTATGGAGAAATTAGAGGTCCAAGCCCTTGCCAGCATGGGGGTAGACAACCCATATTGAACCCACGGGCACAGCATGTTGCCTTTTGACGGATTTCAAGGAGCCATGGGCGACACTAAAGACGGGTCTTCTATTGCAGCGCAACGCGCGCTGACAGACTTTGATACCTCCACCCCGCATATCGGGTTTTGGGGACGGCTGTTCGGGAAACAACCCGACGATACTTCTGAAAATGATGGCGATGTGCTTGCGGTTTCTGCGGCTGGCACAAGGGATATGTTGCTGAACATTCGCAACATGCATGACATGCGTGTGGACGATGTGGCGATCCCGACGGCCGATATTGCGTCGGTTCCCGATGATGCGACGCTGGACGAAGTGGTCGCTATTTTCAGGGAAAGCACCTACAGCCGCCTGCCGGTTTATTCCGAGACTTTGGACAAACCGCTAGGGCTGGTGCACCTTAAAGACATCGCGTTGAAATACGGGTTCGGTGCGAACGGAAAGTTTGACCTGAAGGCGATTGTCCGTCCGCTGATCTATGTGCCGCCGTCAATGCCGCTGGGTGCGTTGCTGCAAAAAATGCAGAGCGAGCGGATGCATATGGCGTTGGTGATTGATGAATACGGCGGGGTCGAGGGGCTGGTGACGCTCGAAGACCTGATCGAGGAAATCGTTGGCGAGATTGAAGACGAACACGACGTTGAGGAGGCCCAGCTTTGGACCGAGGAGTCGCCCTCGGTGTTTATCGCACAGGCGCGCGCGCCGCTGGATGAGTTCGAGGAAGCGGCGGGTGTCGATCTGTTGCCCGATGATCTGGACGAGGATGTCGAAACCTTGGGCGGTTTAATCTTTATGCTGATCGGGCGTGTGCCATCGCGCGGGGAATGTATCCGCGATGGGCACGGGCACGAGTTCGAAGTGATTGATGCCGATGCGCGGCGTGTAAAAACCTTGCGGGTTCGCCTGAACGTCAAACGGCCGGTCGGCCAAGCGGCGGAATAACGCGCGTGGGTGTAGCGGTGCGGGTTGGCGGGCTGGAAGGCTGGCGACAGCTATTGCTGGCACTTACCGCGGGTGCGGCGTTGGGCTTGGTGCAGGCTCCGTGGTCTTTCCCCTTGGCGTTTTTCGCAGCCCTTCCTGTTATCTACTGGCTTCACTCCGGTGCGATCAGCTCGCGCCGCGCCGCCCTTGTCGGGTGGTTTGCGGGGCTTGGCTATTTCGGCCTGACCTTGGCGTGGATAGTGGAGCCGTTCTTGATAGACATCGCGCGGGATGGCTGGATGGCGCCGTTCGCCCTGTTTTTCATGGCCGCAGGTTTGGCCGCATTCTGGGCCGCCGCGTTCTGGCTGGCCCCGCGCAACCGAACCTTGATGCTGATCGTGTTGTGGTCGCTGGCAGAACTGGCCCGATCTTACTTTTTCACAGGCTTTCCGTGGGGGCTGACCGGATACGGGTGGCTCGACACGCCGATTATGCAGATGGCGTCGGTAATCGGGGTGCACGGTGTGGGGTTCATGACGATGGTCGGGGTGGCGTTGATGCTGCGCCGACAGATGATGCGCGTTGTCTCGGGGGCGTTGATATTTACCCTGATGTGGGCCTTTGGCACCTATCAATTGTCAAAACCTGTTGCCCCGCGTGCAGATGAATACATTGTTCGCATCGTCCAGCCGAATGTTGAACAAAAGCTGAAATGGTTGCCGGAATTCCAGCAGACGTTTTTCCAGCGGCAACTGGACCTGAGCGCGAGGGTTGGCTCGCCGGACATCGTTATTTGGCCAGAGGCAGCCGTGCCTTTCCTGCCCGAGGAACGCGCCGACCTGCTGCAAGACATATCGTTCGCCGCGAAGGGCGCCGAGGTTATTCTTGGGGCTAGACGGCGTGACGAAAGCGGGAATTGGTACAATCGGCTGGTGCTGCTGAATAGCGACGGCGTGTTGATAGACAGTTACGATAAATTCCATCTGGTGCCGTTCGGGGAATATGTGCCGTTTCAAAGCATCCTGTCGAAAACCGGCATTTCTACGCTGACGGGTACTGGTTGGACGGCGGGCGAGGGGCCTCGGGTGATCTCGAGCGGGGATGCGCCGCCCTTCCTGCCGTTGATCTGTTACGAGGCGATTTTTCCGAGCCATTTGTCGGTGGACGGGGCGCGCCCCGACTGGATCGTGCAGATCACCAACGATGCGTGGTTCGGGGAATTCAGCGGGCCGTATCAGCATCTGGCACAAGCAAGAGTTCGCGCGATTGAACAAGGCTTGCCTTTGGCGCGGTCGGCCAACACTGGCATCTCGACGATGGTGGACCCGTTTGGTCGCATGATCGAGGCCATTCCGCTGGGCCAAATGGGTGTGATCGATGTCGCACTGCCTGCGCGGTTGCCGGAAACCCTGTATTCGCGCGGTGGTGATTGGCCGATTGCAGGATTTTTGCTGTTGTTAACATTATTGCAACTATTGAGCTATAATAGGCGCCGATCCTGAGAATTTTCATATTCCT
>CAKZNY010000311.1 GCA_937132145.1 uncultured Paracoccaceae bacterium
TATCAATAAGATAGGGAAGAACCGTCATTTTATGCGGGTCGGCTACAAGTCAACCTTGGGCCTTAACTGTCATATAGAATTGACCCGCCAGAGAACTTGGGATCGTGGCGATTTCTTTACAGCCCTTGCAAGACAAGTACAGTGCCAGCACGCTGAATCGTAGAAATCAAACCTCCAAATAAGTGAAAGGTTGGACCACCCCAATTAATTTGACATGCCTGCGTGGTCAAGATTGCGTTCCAGTTTTGCGATGTCACCTTCTTTTGCAAACGGGAGTTTTCTGAAATATGATTTCGGCAGTTCCAACTCCGAAATCATCTGACCAAATTCACTAGTCTGAACAACGGACGCGAATTCTCCGGCTGTTACAGCGTAAACCAGTGCGAACCACGGGGTCGTGGGCATACGTTCATAGGCTTCTTTTGCCATCTCTAAAGCTTTATCTTTCTCATCCCTTAAAAAACAAGCCAGCGCGATAAGGGACAGGTAAAAGGGGTATTGCGGGTCAATTGACGTAAAACGAACAAAGGAATTTATTCTCTTTTCTCCTTCCATATAATTGCCTGACAGTATCTCGCTTGTTGCCAGAGTAAGATGTGTCAAATAAAAATATGGATTTAATTCCAGAGCCCGACGGCAATCAGCCTCACATCCCTGATGATCTCCGAGTAACCAAAGCCGTAAATTACCACGTGTACGGAAGGCGAAACCAAATGATGGGCCGACTGCAACAGCGCGGTCAGCCAACGACATCGACCAGTTGATTTCTTCCACGGAGAGATCATTTATTATAATCGGGTACATTTGCGTTGTCGAATGCGCGAGCATCGCGAGCGCCTTGGGATTGTCAGGTGCTCTATCTACCGCAACTTGCATTGTCGCGCGTCCAATATCTGTGTCTTTGCTTGTAATGCTACTGTAGAGATACATCGCTTTTGACAATAGTTGTGCATTATCAAGCTGGCTATCCGGAGTTTCAGTATATTTGGATCCTCCGTGTGACACAGTAAATATCCGCAGGGTACTTGAAATTTCCTTGGCGACATCCTCCGCAAATTTCTCAATATCACAAAGGTCACTTTTGAAGCTTTCCGTATAAAAAGTCCCGTGAATCGTGGTCTCTGAAAGGGAAATGAATAGCTTTGCGTGCCTCCCGGAGACGCTGGTGCGGCAACGCACTATATAATCAATTGGTTCTTGTGTGTTCTCGTCAGTGAAAATACGCACTTCCGTGCGACGTGACAGCACAAGAACCAGATGTTCAAAAAATTCTTCAGCAAGATAATGCGCACCGACCGAGTCGTCGACAACATGAACACTTTCAAGCAGAATGCTTTGTCCAGAAATGTCTTTTAACTTGCCGTGATCCGTAGTGTCCAAACGGTACCCCATTCTTGGAACCGTACGAATGATCTTATGGTCATTGTCACCCAATACCTTGCGAATGTCTTTAATGCACTGAACCAGACTGTCGTCGGTAACATAGGTATCGCCCCAAACTGCGCTGACCAAAATATCTTTTGAAACGGTCTTTCCAGGAGTTTTGGCAAGTTCCGTCAAAACTTTCGCAGATTGATTCCGAAGAGAAATAGACCGTCCATTTTGAGTAAACAGTTCCGAATTATGTATATCAAACTGACAGTCGCCTAAAAATATCCTTTCGGAAGTTTTCGGAACAATTTCGGGCGGATTTCCGGACATGGCTTTTACTACCTCCAATACTGATGCAGTGAACCGTTACTCTGTGCGAGAGTAAATTCATTACTTGGACATATTGGCCTGACACTGCCGAGTTTAACATAAAACTGTCAAAAGTGAAGAATTATTGCGTAGCGGTTCACCCACGTAACATTAACCATGGAGATTAAAATGAAAAAGCTAGCCAAGATAATCGCCGCGTCGATAATGATACTCGGAGCAGCCAACGGCGCGCAGGCCGCACAATTTTTTGTGGAACTTGAATACCCGATTTCGGGCGACGACGCCGCTCTTAGGGAGAGCTTGAACGTGGTTGAAATAACCTCTTTCCCACACTTTCAGAATACGATTGTCGTCTTCGAGGTCAACAACATAGATGTTCTGCAGGCCTATTTCTATGCCAAAGGGCTGACACCACTGTCAGTCCTGTCCTTCCCGACAGCTTGGGCAGACGCAGGCGTTAAGGGAATGACAATTGAAGCAAGGGTGAATATGTTAAACAATATAGAATGCGATTTCTGCGTAAATTAATCGGATTTTGCTTTGTTTAATGTATCAACGATCTCGGTCCTGGTCCGGGATCGTTGACGTAATTTTATTCGCACCGGCTTTATGGCACGTCGTTTAGCGTGAACCCGAAAACCTCGAATTCCACGTATTCATCCACCGAGTGCTACCTCGGCTATTAAGTGCTGGAATCGAATGGCAACTTAAGGCTCAACCAGTCATGCGCATGATTTATCCAGTCCATCGCCGGATGTCATAATCCCTCTGAGCATCGCGCTCCCCTTCCCTTTCCCGTTCTCTGTGGTATCAAACTTGAAAAAGGGGACGTTATGACATTTTTGCAAATATCGTCGTTGTTGATTGTATTGGCTGGCGCTTTCGGGTCGATCAATTATTTCTTCCTGCGGCTTCCCTCGTCTATCGGGATTCTGGTTGTGGCTTTGTTGGCGTCGCTGGCGATGATGGGGATTGATCTGGTTTGGCCCTCGGTCGGGATTGCCGACAGTATTCGGGGCGTTGTCGAAGAGATCGAGTTCTCGGGGGCGTTGCTGGAAGGCATGCTTGGCCTACTGCTGTTCGCTGGCGCGTTGCACGTAAAGCTTGAAGACCTGCGGAAACAAAAATGGACGGTGGCGTTGATGGCCACGTTGGGGATCGCGATTTCCACCACGATTGCCGGTTTCGGTTTTGCGTGGCTGGTGGGCGCGCCGATTTTGGTGGCGCTGGTGTTCGGCGCGTTGATTTCACCGACCGACCCTGTGGCAGTTCTGGGCGTTTTGCGCGCGGCGAACCTGCGCAAATCCCTTGAAACACAGATCGCGGGCGAGAGCCTGTTTAATGACGGCGTTGGCTATGTTGTCTTCCTGCTGCTCGTCGGTCTGGCGTGGCCGAGCGGCGAGAACCATGCCGAGGGTCTGGCGGGGGTGCTGCGGCTGTTCGGTCAAGAAGCCCTCGGCGGGGCGGCCCTTGGCGCTTTCCTCGGGTGGGCAACCTTTCAGGTTATGAAAAGAATCGACGACTATCCGTTGGAGGTGTTGTTGACGCTGGGCTTGGCCTTTGGGGGATACCAGCTGGCGGTTTATATACATGTCTCAGGCCCGATCATGGCGGTGGTGGCGGGATTATTCATCGGGGATGTCGGCACCAAACATGGCATGTCCCCGCAGACCCGCGAATACGTGAATGCATTCTGGGAGTTGATCGACGAGATTTTGAACGCGGTTCTGTTCCTGTTAATCGGGGTCGAAGTGTTCGCCGTGGCCTTTGACCTTGACGCTATTTGGGTGGGGATCGGGGGGATCGGCCTGTCTCTGGTTGCCCGATTGGCAGCAGTTACGGTGCCGATACTGTTGCTGTCTCGATGGCGCAAGTTTGGCCGCGATGTGATACCGATCATGACTTGGGGCGGGCTGAAGGGCGGGATATCCGTGGCGCTGGCGCTAAGCCTGCCGGACGGCGAGTGGAAGCCGATAATCCTGACCACGACCTACATCGTCGTGTTGTTCAGTATCATTGTGCAAGGTCTGACGATTGCGCCGTTGGCGAAGCGACTGAGCCGCGAGCAGGAATTGCTTTAAAGGCGTAGTTCTATGAGTATTTATGCAAAAAAGAAGGCGGGGGCCGCGCATTGACATATTATATGTAGTCTGCATATATTGTTATACACATGTAAGGAACCTACATTTGAACAATCCTAACTTACATATAAATCAAAGCGCTGGAAAATTTCCGAAAGTTAAATTGCGTGACCCTGTTGATTCAGCCTTTATTCTGGTCGGGCTTGAAATCGACCACCGTTTGCCATTTGCCTATTTTATCGAAAGCCGTAACAAACGCGACGCTATCGCCGCGCTGAAACGCGCTGCCAGCGATATTGGCAAGGCGGACGGGGTGATTGAGGCGACGGTTTTCAAAACCCTCATTGCCCCTCCGGGACGAGGAGCCTATCTTAAGAACCGTCCCGAGGTGCCGATTGCGCGTTATGATCTGGTTATGCTTGTCGAGCTGGACACCGTGCAGGCGGCGCAGGAATTGCGCCAAAACGATATTTGGAACGCCGTTGAAAAGGCTTCCAGCCAATATGCCCGAAAATCACTGGTGTTGAACGCGCGTAATTCGCGCAGTATGGGCAAGGTCGATCACAACCGCGACGGGGTGTTTCTGTTCAACTATTTCTATGCCGACGATGTCGAGCAAAACCTTGCGGTTTGGGAATACACGGCGGGGTGGTTCTCGGACCAGACCGGACTTGATAACTCGTGCCTGTTGCAACCGGCTGCGGGCGAGGCCAGCGACTATACTGTCATAAACCATTGCCGCTGGGATCGTCTGTCGGAAATACTGCCCGCGATTTTGTTCAAGCGTAGTTTCCGTACGTATGTGATGCGTAATTTCGAAGAAAACAACATCGCTCCGATTCCGATCCTTTACAAACTGGCCTGAGGGCCACAGAAAACGATATTCGGAAAATTCCCGTTTCCCCGCACGGTTTTATGCGCTATCACCCCGGTAATCGAAAAGAACAAGGGCATCCGGCGTCTATGGTAAACCACACAATCATCGAGCGTTGCGAGGCCGCCGGTCTGCGGATGACGGGCCAACGGCGGGTTGTCGCGCGCGTTTTGCAGGAAAGCGATGACCACCCTGATGTGGAGGAGCTGTATGCCCGCGCCAGCAAGGTGGACGCAGGCATTTCGCTGGCAACCGTTTATCGAACCGTTAAGTTGTTCGAGGAGACCGGCATTCTTGAGCGGCTGGAATTTGGTGATGGGCGGTCGCGCTACGAGGATGCGGAGCGGGAACATCATGACCATCTGATCGACATCAACACTGGTAAGGTGATTGAATTTGTAGACCCTGAGATCGAAGCTTTGCAGGAGAAGATCGCCGACAAGCTTGGGTATGAACTGCGCGGGCATAAACTGGAACTTTACGGGGTTCCGAAGAAATAACCTGAAAGTCGTTCATGGAAAATATACGGGGCATGGTCTTGATGACCACGGCGATGCTGATGTTCTCTGTCGCCGACGCCTTGATAAAGATCGCTAGCAAAACCCTGCCAACAGGCGAGATTCTCGTGTTTATGGGGCTGGGTGGCGCGGCCATATTTTCCACAATCTCTATGCGCCGCGGCGACAGGATATTCACCAAAGCCATCCTCAACCGCTCTATCCTGTTGCGGGCCGTGGGCGAGATGGTCGGCACCGTCGGTATGATCACCGCGCTGGCGTTGATCCCGTATTCCACCACCGCCGCTATCACGCAAGCGATCCCGCTGGTCATCACCATGGGTGCGGCATTGTTTCTGGGCGAAACCGTGGGCTGGCCCCGCTGGACAGCGATTGGTATCGGTTTCGTAGGTGTATTGCTGATTATCCGCCCCGGGTTGGAGAGCTTTGACCCAAACTCGATTTTCGCAATTATCGCAGTGCTGGGCCTATCGGTTCGGGATCTGGCAACCCGTACCGCACCGCGCCTGATTACCACGCCGGTGCTTTCGACATACGGCTTCACTGTGTTGATCCCGATGGGTATAGGATTGTGGCTGTTTTCAGGCGGCGGCGTAATCCCCGACCTTCTTCACAGCGCGTATCTATTCGGGATCGTGGTGATGGCAGCACTTGGCTACGCCGCAATTACCAAGGCCATGCGCATGGGCGACGTGGGCGCGATCACCCCGCTGCGCTACACGCGGATTGTGTTTGCGATGGGTATCGGTGTCGTTATTTTTGGCGAGCAGCTGGATATGTGGACGATCATAGGCACGGGGGTCGTGATAATTTCCGGCCTTTTCACAATTTATCGCGAGCACCGCGCAAGAAAACAGGCATAGGCCTTCCTTATTATAGTGCCGAGGTATACACAGCCCTTGGCCCCGTATTTTGACAAACAGGACAATGAACCAATGAGTGCAATCCTCGACATTACCGCCCGCGAAATTCTTGACAGCCGGGGCAATCCAACTATCGAAGTCGACGTTATGCTGGAAGATGGCGCAATGGGTCGGGCTGCGGTTCCATCCGGTGCATCCACAGGCGCACACGAGGCGGTGGAGCTGCGCGACGGTGACATGTCCCGTTACGGCGGCAAGGGTGTGCAGAAGGCGGTTTATGCGGTGAACGGCGAGATTTACGACGCGCTGGTTGGCTTTGATGCCACACAGCAGGTCGAAGTCGATACGATCCTGATTGATCTGGATGGCACACCGAACAAATCCCGCCTTGGTGCGAATGCCATTCTTGGGGTTTCTCTGGCCGTGGCGCACGCGGCAGCCGACAGCGTTGGCATGCCTTTGTACCGCTACATCGGCGGCACCTCGGCCCGTGTTCTGCCAGTGCCCATGATGAACATCATCAACGGCGGCGAGCACGCCGACAACCCCATCGACATTCAGGAATTCATGATCATGCCGGTGGCCGCTGAAAGTATCGCTGATGCGGTGCGCATAGGTTCCGAGATTTTCCACACGTTGAAGGCTGAACTGTCTGCTGCTGGCCTTAACACAAGTATCGGCGACGAAGGTGGCTTTGCACCAAACCTTTCAAGCGCCACCGACGCGCTGGATTTCATCATGAAGTCTATCGAGAAGGCGGGTTATAAGCCGGGCGAAGATGTGTATCTGGCGCTGGATTGCGCATCATCCGAATACTACGAGGATGGTGTTTACAACATGAAAGGCGAGGGCAAGAAATTGAACTCCGCCGAGAACGCCGCCTATCTTGCAGCACTGGTTGACGCCTACCCGATTATCTCTATCGAGGACGGAATGGACGAGGACGACTGGGAAGGTTGGAAAATCCTGACCGAGCTGATCGGTGATCGTTGCCAGTTGGTGGGCGATGATTTGTTCGTAACCAACCCTGAACGTCTGGCCGATGGTATTGAAAAGGGTGTGGCGAACTCTATCCTCATAAAAGTCAACCAGATCGGCACGTTGACAGAAACGCTAGCGGCCGTCGATATGGCCCACCGCGCGCGGTATACATCCGTAATATCGCATCGCTCTGGCGAAACCGAAGATACCACGATTGCCGATTTAGCGGTTGCTACAAATTGCGGACAGATCAAGACCGGCTCGCTGTCGCGCTCGGATCGTTTGGCGAAATACAACCAGCTTATCCGGATCGAGGAAGAGCTGGGCGAAACAGCAGTTTACGCCGGCCGCTCTATTTTACGTTAAGAAGTGGTGGGTGGATCACCCACCCTACGCACAGAGGCTATATTATGTCTGAAACAGATTCCGCACAGATTTACCTGACCACTCCGCAAAGCTTTGACTTGGCGGAGTTTGCACCGCAACTGGAAGCCGTTCTGGATGCCAACGAGGTGATTTGCGTGCGGATTTCCCTGACAACCACGGATGAGCGCGCGCTTTCGCAAGCCGCCGACACCCTGCGGGAAATTTGCCATGCCCGTGATGTGGCCATCGTGATCGACAATCATTACCGAATGGTTAAGACACACGGGCTGGACGGGGTGCATCTGATCAGCAGTTCGCGCCACGTGCGCGAGGCCCGCGACGAGCTGGGCAAGGATGCGATTATCGGGGCCTATTGCGGGAATTCCAAACATGCGGGCATGACCGCCGCTGAAATTGGCACGGATTACATATCGTTCGGGCCGATTGGCGGCAGCGCGCTGGGAGATGGAAAAGTTGCGGATGCGGAACTGTTCCAGTGGTGGTCCGAAATGATCGAAGTACCTGTGGTGGCCGAAGGTAATGCAACACCCGAAGCAATCGCTGCGGTTAAGGATTACATAGATTTTCTGTGTGTCGGGCCAGAAATCTGGTCAGCCCCCGAGGGTCCGGTCGCAGCCCTTCAGGCTATCATCGCAAAACTTCGCTAACCTCGACCCCCAAGTCCTTGGCAAACCCTGCCCGCACTATTGTTTGGCAGTAACGGGCCAGCTCTTTGCGGGTGCCAAAATCGCTGGCTTTAACCGGATCATGCAGGGTCACCCGCACCCGACCACCGCGAGAATAGGCCATCACGGCTAAAATATGGGGCGCAAAATCCATGCTCCCCCACCAACCATAAAAATCCGCAGCCTGCCCGTTTGGGGCGAAATAGGTGGCCGTGGCGGGTTGAACCCAAACGTGATCAATCAGTTCGGGCGTGTGAAAAACGCTGAACAGGGTGGATTTGAAATCCAGAA
>CAKZNY010000312.1 GCA_937132145.1 uncultured Paracoccaceae bacterium
GGATGTTGCGGGCCTTCAGGGGACTGTGCAAAACGACATTATCAAGGAATATCTTAGCCGTGGAACGTATATTTTTCCACCCCAAGCCAGCCTGAAGCTGATCGGCGATGTGGCGGAGTATTGTTACACATCCGTGCCGAAATGGAACCCGATGAACGTGTGTTCGTACCATTTGCAAGAAGCTGGCGCGACACCGGAACAGGAGCTGGCGTTTGCGTTAACCACAGCGATTGCCGTGCTGGATCAGGTGCGCGGGCAGGTTCCGGCAGAGGATTTCCCGAAGGTGGTTGCGCGGATTTCGTTCTTCGTGAACGCAGGCATCCGGTTTGTGACCGAGATGTGCAAAATGCGCGCCTTCGTGGACCTGTGGGATGAAATTTGTCGGGACCGGTACGGGGTGACGGACGCCAAGCAACGGCGGTTTCGCTACGGGGTGCAGGTCAACAGTCTGGGCCTGACGGAGCAGCAACCGGAGAATAACGTCTACCGTATTCTGATTGAAATGCTGGCCGTAACCTTGTCGAAAAAAGCGCGGGCGCGGGCGGTGCAACTGCCCGCGTGGAACGAGGCTCTGGGTTTGCCGCGACCGTGGGATCAGCAATGGTCGCTTCGGATGCAGCAGATCATGGCGTATGAAACGGACCTGTTAGAGTTTGACGATCTGTTTGACGGAAATCCGGCGGTGGATCGTAAGGTCGAAGAACTGAAAGCCGGTGCGCGCGCGGAGATAAAACATATCGACCAGATGGGCGGCGCGGTTGCGGCGATTGAATATATGAAGACGCAACTGGTGATCTCGAATTCGGCCCGAATCGGACGGATCGAGTCCGGAGAGACTGTGGTGGTTGGCGTTAACAAGTTCCAGAACGGCGAGGAAAGCCCGCTGACCTCCGGCGATGGCGGGATCATGGTGGTTGACCCGAAGGTGGAGCAACAGCAGATCGACAGCCTGAACGCATGGCGCGAAGCGCGGGACGAGGGTGCGGTGCAAGCGGCGCTTGAGCAGTTGCGAAATGATGCGCGGGGGGGCGTTAACATTATGCCAGCCTCGATTATTGCGGCGAAAGTCGGGGTGACGACGGGCGAATGGGGCACGGCGATGCGGGCCGTATTCGGGGAATATCGTGCGCCGACGGGGGTTAGTTCTGCAATGTCGAATTCCACCGAAGGGCTGGAAGAAGTGCAGGCCGAGGTTGGCCGCGTAGCTGCTAAACTGGGTTCCCCCATACGATTGTTGGTCGGTAAACCGGGGTTGGACGGGCATTCAAACGGGGCGGAACAAATTGCGGTGCGGGCGCGGGATTGCGGAATGAAGGTGACATACGAGGGTATTCGCATGACCCCCGAGGCGATTGTCGCCGCTGCCGTGACCCAAAAGGTTCATATCGTTGGGCTGTCGGTTTTATCGGGTTCGCACCTGCCGCTGATCGCTGAAGTGATGGACCGTATGCAGGTTGCCGGTCTGGATATTCCGGTGATCGTCGGCGGGATCATACCGGACGAGGATCGCGCGGCGTTAACAGACATGGGGATCGCGCGGATCTACACGCCGAAGGATTTCGACCTGAACCGGATCATGATGGACATAATCGCGCTGGTGGCCTAACGGCGGGTGAACCGAAATTTCAAGTTTTCGTTTTATATCCCAAGGGGTTGGTGTCTTGCCAAAGCCAGCAAGTTTCGCACATTCCGGCTAGATCAATCTGCGCTTTCCAGCCCAGTTCAGCTTGCGCGCGGGAAGGGTCCGCATAGCATGTCGCAATGTCGCCTTCACGGCGCGGGGCGTTTACGTACGGGACTTCGCGACCACTGGCTTTGGCGAATGCGTCGATCATTTCCATAACCGAAACCCCCTGCCCGAGCCCGAGGTTGAAGGCTCGTGCGCCGGTGTGTGATTGCGTCCAGTCAAGGGCCGCGACATGTGCTTTGGCCAGATCAACCACGTGGATATAGTCGCGAACGCCGGTGCCGTCAGGGGTGTCATAGTCGTTGCCGAAAACCTTGACATGCGCGCGCCGCCCGACGGCGACCTGCGCAATCATGGGCATCAGGTTGTTGGGAATACCGCTGGGGTCTTCGCCGATACGGCCACTTTCATGGGCACCAACAGGGTTGAAATACCGCAAAATGGCGGCAGTGAAGTCAGGGTCAGAGATCGCCAAATCGCGCAACATTTCCTCTATATGCAGTTTGGAGCGGCCATAAGGATTGGTGGAGCGCAGCGGGTGATCTTCGGTTATCGGCAGGAAATCCGGGTCGCCGTAAACCGTGGCACTGGAAGAAAACACGATGTTCTGACAGCCAGCCGCCTTCATAGCTTGCAAAAGGTTAATCGTGCCTTGCACGTTGTTTTCATAGTATTCGAGCGGTTTCTCGACGGATTCCCCGACGGCCTTTAGACCAGCAAAGTGGATCACGGCATCGGGGTTGAAGGCTTTGAGGTGCATGGTCAGCCCCTCGCGGTCACGCAGATCAGCTTTGTGGAACGTAAAACTGCGGTTTGACAGGGTTTTAACGCGCGCCAATGCTTCGGGGGCGCTGTTGGAGAAGTTGTCGATCACGCAAACCTCGTGGCCAGCGCCGAGAACCTCTAACATAGTGTGGGTGCCGATGTATCCGGCCCCGCCGGTGATTAATACGCGCATTTGAAAACCTGAAAGTAAGAAAGCTATCTGGCGGAATATATCCTATGCCATCCAGTATTTACAATTGTTGGTTGAGAATATTGTCCGATTATATTATCCCTTAACCATAAGGCGAATGAGGGGGTTCGATGTGCACGTTGGTATAATCATGGACGGCAATGGTCGCTGGGCGGCTAAACGGGGTTTGCCGCGCTTAATGGGGCACAAACGGGGCGCCGGTCGCGTTAAGGATATCGTTAAGACCAGCATCGAATTAGGCGTGACGACGCTAACGCTTTATGCATTTTCTACCGAGAACTGGAAGCGTGCCGCCCATGAGGTTGAGGGCCTGATGAAGCTGTTTCGCGGGTATTTGCAGAATAACTTTGTCGAGCTGAACGAGAAGAATATCAAGGTTAAGTTTTTAGGTGATCCGACGCCTTTGGCCGCAGACCTGCGCGAGCAGATGGAAAACCTTGAAGATCTAACCAAAGACAACACCCTTATGACGTTGAATATCGCGATAAATTACGGTGGTCGGGATGATCTGGTACGGGCGACGCGCAAGATAGCCGCCAAAGTGCGGGATGGATCGTTGGCAATTGACGATATTTGCGAGCAGACGATCTCGGATCATCTGGATACGGTGAAACAACCGGACCCCGACCTGATTATTCGCACAGCAGGGGAGTTGCGGTTGTCAAACTTCATGATATGGCAAGGCGCCTATTCCGAACTGGCGTTTGTTAAAACTTCCTGGCCGGAATTCACCCCGGAGGTTTACACCGAGGTGATCGCGGAATACCGCAGTCGCACACGCCAATTCGGGGCCGTGATCCCGAAAGGGGCTAAGGTTGTCAAATGAGCCGTCGGTCTGGAATTGTAACTTCGCCAAAAGGCATATAACTCTACTGGCAACGCGACTCTAGAGATCAGGCTGATGACCCAAAAAACCCATTTCGGATTCAAGACGGTGGACGAGGATGCCAAGGCGGGCATGGTTCACGGTGTTTTCACCAATGTTGCCTCCAAATACGACGTGATGAACGATGCGATGAGCATGGGCGTGCACCGTATCTGGAAAGACGCGATGATGGATTGGCTGGCTCCGCGCAAAGGCATGAAATTGCTGGATGTGGCGGGTGGTACAGGGGATATCGCGTTCCGGTTCCTGAAACGCGCGGGCGGTGGGCATGCGACGGTGTTCGACATGACGCAATCCATGCTGGACGCGGGTCGGCAGCGCGCGGATGCCGCAAGCATGCAAGACAGTCTGGATTGGGTTTGCGGTGACGCGATGGCGCTACCGTTCGAGGATAACAGTTTTGACGTCTACACCATCAGTTTCGGTATTCGCAATGTCACGCGCATTCAGGACGCGATTAACGAGGCGTACCGCGTTCTTAAACCCGGCGGGCGGTTTCTGGTGCTGGAGTTCTCGAGCATTCCGAATCCGGCGATGCAGTGGGCCTATGATCGGTACAGTTTCAACGTCATTCCGCGGCTTGGGCAGTTAATCGCCAATGATCGGGACAGTTATCAATATCTGGTGGAATCGATCCGGAAGTTCCCTAAACAAGAACAATTCGTGCAGATGATTCGCGATGGTAAATTTAGCCAAGTCAAATACCGTAACCTTTCGTTAGGCATTGCGGCGCTACATTCGGGGTGGAAAACATGAGGGGTCCGCATAATATCTGGCGTCTGATCCGCACGGGCGCCACGTTTGAACGCTCTGGCGCGATGCGTGTGGTGCTGGAGGCTGTTGAAGCGCCGCGCTCTATTCGTATTGCTGCGCGGATTATCGGCTGGCCTGTGCAATGGCTTGGCCTGAAAGGCGACCTTTCGCAGCCACCGATTCTGCGGGCGTTAACCGCGCTTGGTCCGGCGTATATCAAATTTGGGCAGTTGCTTTCGACACGCCCCGATATTGTTGGCGTTGAACTGGCAACAGATTTGCGGATTTTGCAGGACGCACTGCCTGCGTTCGATACGGATATTGCCAGAGCCGAGATTGAGTCCGAACTGGGCATTAAAATTGACGAGATGTTCGAGAGTTTCTCGGAACCTGTCGCAGCAGCCTCGCTGGCGCAAGTTCACAAGGCGGTTGTGCGCGAAACGGGTCAGGTTGTGGCCGTTAAGGTCTTGCGACCGGGCATCGAGCGCGCATTTTTGAAGGACGTGGATGCGTTTTTTCTGGCAGCGTCAATCATCGAAACCATCGCCCCGTTTTCGCGCCGCCTGCGCCCACGCGCGGTGATCGAGCATTTCGCTGGCGTAGTAGACGGAGAGCTGGACCTGCGGATGGAAGCCTCGGCCGCCGACGAGTTTGCCGCGAATACAAAAGACGACAAAGGGTTCCGGGTTCCGGCCGTGATTTGGGAGCTGTCCTCGCGCCGCGTGCTGACAACTGAATGGGTCGATGGTGTTCCGCTCGGCGATGTCGAAGCGGTTCTGGCGATTGGATCAGACCACACGGAATTTGCCGAACGCATTTTGCAAACCTTTCTGCGCCACGCTTTGCGGGACGGATTTTTCCATGCCGACATGCATCAGGGCAACCTGATGCGCGGGCCGGAGGGCGACCTGATCGCGCTCGATTTTGGCATCATGGGGCGGATTGATACCTATACGCGCAAAGTTTACGCCGAGATTTTGATGGGCTTTTTGAAGCGCGATTACACCCGCGTTGCCGAGGCGCATTTCGAGGCGGGCTATGTTCCCGCCGATCAGGATGTTGCCGCGTTTGCGCAGGCTTTGCGGGCTGTGGGCGAACCAATTTTCGACTATGACGCCTCGCAAGTTTCCATGGCGCGATTGTTTGGCCACCTGTTCGACGTAACCGAGCGTTTCGGGATGGAAACCCGCACCGAGCTGATCCTTTTGCAACGCACGATGTTTGTTGTCGAAGGGGTGACGCGGACGTTCGATCCCAATCTAAACATGTGGGATACGTCTGGCCCGGTGATCGAGAAATATATCATTGATAACCTCGGCCCCAAGGCCATCGCCAACGATTTGGCGGCCACAGTTAAGGTCCTTGCCCGTTTCGGCCCGCGCCTTCCAGCTTTGGCAGAGGCGGCGTTAATGAACCTTAACAAAACGCCCGAACCAGCCCCAAGCAAAATCGGCCCGCTGATCTGGGCGTTGTTGGGTGTGGCAGTGGGCGTTGCGGTAACGTTGCTAATCGTTGATTAAGAGCTAACGCGTTTTAACAATTTGTTAATTAATATTAACGAGTTAGCAACGATTTCTGTTAAATTATCGTTAATACTAGTGCCCTAAGGTTCCCTCCAATGCAGGAGGAAAACATGACCGCATTAGAGATGATTCGCGAAGGCTTTGGTGCTTGGGCGGACGGGGCGCTGGGCGCTAATATTTATACGACTCCGATCGTGTTCACCTTGCTGTTTCTGTTCGGCTTTTTGGCCATGGCCCTTCTGAAAACCTTCAGGTTTCCGCGCGTGGCAGTGGCCAATACGCACAGCACGCTTTCCGCCGAGGGGCGGGAGATTATCGACGATGCAAACACCGCCAGATTGTTCGAACTTGAAACCGAGATAGCCGCCTCGAAGGATGCGCTGAAGCGTTTCACCGAAACGTTGTCGACGACGTTCGCGCATTTGTCCGGCGGGTTAGCGATTTTTGATGCGGACAAGTCCTTATACTTGTTCAACCCCGCCCTCTCGGACCTTCTTGATCTGGATCCGGTATGGCTCGCCAAACGTCCGAGCATTGCCGATTTTATCAGCATGCTTCGTGAAAAACGGCACCTGCCCGAGAAGAAGAATTTTCTGGAATGGCGGCGTTTGTTAACGAATTTGAAAGATACCGGGCAACAGAAAAACTATGAAGATGAATGGGTGCTGCCGGACGGGCGGGTCTTTCGTGTCACTGGCCAATCACACCCGAGGGGCGCCGTTGCGTTCCTGTTCGAGGATATCTCGGCGCAAGTTGCCATTGCACGTCGGCACCGATCGGAGGTGTCGTTGAACCAAAGCATTTTGAACGGGCTGTCTGATGCGGTCGCAGTGGTAAGCCCCTCGGGGATGGTGAAATTCACCAACACAGCGTTGGCAGATTTGTTCGGGGTGGAGTTTTGCGAATCCCTGATTAACCACGGGATTCCCGAGCCGCTGGAAAGCAAGTTGATGATTTCCGACACAACCGATTTTTGGCCAAAACTGAAAGCCTATGTCGCGGCCCCCAAGCGCCTCGCGCCTTGGGAACAGCAGTTGACGGCGGAGGATAACACCAAAATTCTGGCTGATGTTTCGAGCTTGCCGGATGGCTCTACGTTGGTGGTTTTCAACGCGAAAACCAAGATCACCGGTAAGGTTTTACCCGTTCCAGACGCGCCCGATCCGTTATACTTTGCCAACCTTGAAAGCATGCTTCGCCAACGCGATGTTTCGTTTGACCATTCCGGTTTTGACCTCGACTGCGTGGACCCCGCGGACATGGTGAAAATGCGACGAATCCTGTGGTATTTGACGATTTCAGCCGCCAATAATTGCCGCAAGGGCGGGGAAATCGTACTGTCGTCACGTGTTGAGGGGCAATATACGGCTCTGTCATGTCATGTATCCGAGGAATATTATATGGACGGGGTCCATGAAAATGTCGCTGGAAACCTGCTTAAATCGCTGGCAGATCAACCTGACAGCAGAAATTCTTGGGCATATGACGCCAAGGTTGATCCTTACACGGTGTCTTTCAAGGCGCAAAAGCCATTGAAACTATCGGCGCTTTAAACAGGCGCTACCGGTTTGTCAGGCAACGACTGACGGCATCTTTCCAGCCCGCATATTTCGAATCCCGAGTGCCAGCATCCATTGATGGCGAAAATCGACGTTCCAGCCGCCAATTATCGGCAAAACCGGTTTGGTCGGGATACATTCCGGTATGCATTCCAGCCAACCATGCAGCACCCATTGCCGTTGTTTCAAGAATGTTGGGCCGATCCACGGGCGTGCCCAAAATGTCTGACAAAAATTGCATGGCCCAATTATTTGCGCTCATGCCGCCATCGACCCGAAGAATACCCTTTGTGCCGCCGGTCCAATCGTTCTGCATGGCCTCAAGCAAATCACGGGTTTGATAGCCTACGCTTTCCAGCGCCGCACGGGCGAAATCGTTTTGGTTTGAACTGCGGGTAAGCCCGAAAATCGCGCCCCGACATTCCGCATCCCAATAAGGCGCGCCAAGGCCGGTAAACGCCGGAACTATGTAAACGTTCTGGTCATCGCCCGCGGCCTCGGCCATTTTTTGTGTCTCGCTGGCATGCCCGACAATCCCGAGACCATCGCGCAGCCATTGCACCACCGCGCCGGCCACGAAAATCGAACCCTCCAACGCATAAGTTGTCTTTCCGTCCAACTGATACGCGATCGTCCCCAGCAGACGATTGCGCGAGGTCACAAGCTGGTCGCCAGTATTTAGCAGGGCAAAACATCCGGTACCGTAGGTCGATTTCATCATCCCCGGAGTGAAACATGCTTGCCCGATGGTGGCGGCTTGCTGGTCTCCGGCGATGCCGTGAATTGGGATGGGCCCGCCGAGCAGGTCCGGCGAAGTGATGCCAAAATCCGAAGCGCAATCGTGAACTTCGGGCAACATATTCATCGGGATGTCCAGAAGGCGGCAGATTTCTTTGTCCCAATTCCCGCGTC
>CAKZNY010000313.1 GCA_937132145.1 uncultured Paracoccaceae bacterium
AATTCCTTCTGTAAGCACAGCGAAATCTACAAATGAAATTCCTTTATTAACAGTATTTACACGTTAAATCCTCGTGAATGTCAGCCTCCGTGACCTATGTGCTTACTTAGCGTTTAGCTTGACCAATCGATAAAGAATTGTTCAAACTGTCTGGGTCGCGGTCAAAATCGACTGCGAATAGAATCGCTCCGGTCATTAAGATCGGTTCAAGCTCGAAACGTTTTCGGGCAATTCACCAGGAAGAGGTAAATATGAAAAAGACTGTACTTTTCGGCGCAATTGCTGCCGTAGGTCTAACAGCAGGCATGGCTACGGCCGGCACGCTTGAGGACGTTCTCGCAAATGGCGAGCTGGCTTGTGGCGTGTCCACAGGTTCCCCCGGTTTCTCGTTCCCGGACAAAGACGGCCGTTGGCAGGGTTTTGACGTTGGCTACTGCCGCGCACTTGCTGGCGCTGTATTGGGTGACGGCGACGCGATCAAATTCGTTCCACTTAGCTCCAAAACTCGTTTTGCAGCTTTGTCTTCGGGCGAAATTGACGTTCTGTCCCGTAACACAACATGGACGTTCTCTCGTGACGTTGACCTGAAGCAGACATTTGTTGGCGTAGATTACTACGACGGCCAGGGCTTCATGGTTAAAGTTGACTTGGGTGTTGAGTCTGTTCTTGATCTGGACGGCGCAACTATTTGTATTCAGACCGGTACAACTACCGAGCTGAACTTGGCTGATTATTTCCGCACAAACGGAATGTCCTATGAGCCAGTGCCTATTGAAGGCAATGCAGAAGCGCAGCAGCAGTACCTTGCCGGTGCTTGTGATGCGTACACAACCGACCGTTCGGCTTTGGCTGGCACACGTATGTCATTCGAAAATCCAGCCGATCACATGTTGCTACCTGAAATCATTTCGAAAGAGCCTCTTGGTCCTCTCGTAGCGCACGGCGACGACAACTGGGCAGATATTGCCATGTGGACGCTGAACGCTTTGATTACAGCTGAAGAGCTGGGCATCACTCAGGCCAACGTTCTTGAGATGGCTAAAGGTACTAACAACCCGGAAATCAACCGTATGCTTGGTTCCGAAGGTTCGTTGGGCGCAATGCTTGGTCTATCCTCTGACTGGGCTGTTAACGCAATCCTGGCCGGTGGTAACTACGGCGAGATCTTCTCCAACAATATCGGTGAGAACTCTCCAATTGGTCTATCCCGTGGCGTGAACGCGCTATGGACAGACGGCGGCCTGATCTACTCGCCTCCGTTCCGTTGATCTGATCAACACTTTTGGGGCGCGGCCTACAGGTCGCGCCCCATCTTTATTAACTAACAGTTTCTTTAGTTGATGCCAGCGGGCAGGGGTGGCTAAACCACCTCGCATAATTCGCGGCTCGGCTTTCACCAGGAGGGGAGCCATGTCTATGGCAGGCCACACAGCAGATAAAAAGGCGTTCCGCCTGAGTATGCTGATTTATGATACCCGCTACCGCTCGATAACCATTCAGCTTATTGCGCTTATCGCGCTGATTCTTGTCGGCGCTTGGCTGGTTAACAACACACTCAACAATCTCGAGGCACTCGATAAAGAGCTTGGTTTCGGTTTCCTGTCAGAGCCATCGAGCTACGACATCAACCAACGCCTTATTGAGTACGATTCACGCAGCACCCACGGGCGCGCCGCGATTGTAGGTATTCTCAATACGTTGCTGGTGGCCTTTATGGGCTGCGTGCTGGCAACGGTAATCGGTGTTACGGCTGGTATTGCACGCCTCTCCAAAAACTGGATTATAGCGCGCCTTATGACTACCTATGTTGAAATGTTCCGTAACATTCCGGTTCTTCTCTGGATCGTTCTGATCATGGCCGTCGTCATTGAGTCGTTACCGGTTCCAAGATCCTTCAAGGGCGATAATGCTATATCGAGTATGTTGTTTGGCGATTCCGTCGCTATTACAAACCGAGGCGTTTATTTCCCCAAGATGGTGCTTAACGACGGCTCTACGATGGTTCTTACCACCTTGGCTCTTTCGCTGGTCGGGATGTGGTTTTTCGGACGCTGGGCCAAGAAACGGCAAGCTATGACCGGTGCGATTTTGCCAACTGGCTGGATCAAGCTGGGGATATTTGCCATTCCGACTTTGATAGTATTCACGATTTTCTCTTTAATAAACCAGACACGGGATTATAGCATTGTAACCACTTCGCCCCTTGAAAACGGTGCGTTGGCAGGCATAGAGCGACCACTCGCCTGTGTCGTTGGTGGATCGTCCCAGTCGGTTATCTTGCAAACCTTGCTACGGGAATCCGGGCAAAGAGTTAAAATCGTCGAGTTCGGTTCAACTGACGAGGCCAAAGCAGCATACTCCGCCGGAGAATGTAATGTGGTCGGCGTTTCGTCGGGCGAGGTTGATTCCTTCGTCGCCAGTCTAGGTGTTCCGTCAGACAGTTTCGTTGCGAGCACAACTTACACACACGGAACCGCGATTACCCTGTCACGTCCCCACTTCGTAGGCTTCAACTTTATCGACGGCTACCAGATGCGGAACTCGTTGATCGCATTGTGGTTGGCGTTGTCTTTCTATCACGGCGCATTCATCGCAGAAACGGTTCGTGCGGGCATCCTGGCCGTATCCAAAGGTCAATCCGAGGCTGCTGCGGCATTGGGCTTGCGCCCTAAACGCGTCATGAATCTGGTGGTCCTGCCACAAGCGCTGCGTGTGATGATCCCACCGATGATTTCGCATTTCCTTAGCCTTACGAAGAACTCTTCGCTAGCTATCGTTGTGGGCTACATGGACATCACGGCGACTTTGGGCGGCATCACGCTGAACCAGACAGGCCGCGAGATGGAGTCCTTGCTGCTGCTAATGGCTATGTATCTCAGCATCTCGATCACTGTGTCGGTCATTATGAACTGGTACAATGAATCCATTAAAATGAGGGAGCGGTAAACATGACTGAACAATCTTATGTCCGCACAGAAATGCTGGGCGAGAAACCTCCACCCTCATCGCAAGTCGGTCCGGTCAAATGGGTGATGGAAAATCTGTTTTCTTCCATTCCGAACGCGGTAATGACACTCGTGTCGGTGTGGGCTGTTTATTTTCTCCTTAGCGGCATTTTGCCTTGGACTTTCCAATCAAGCTGGAATTCTACGTCACTTCATGGCTGTCGTGCGTATATTGTCGAAAAATATGGTGAAGGTACCGAGGGTGCTTGTTGGTCGGTGATCAACGAACGCTGGAAACAGCTTCTGTTCGGTTTCTACCCGAAAGAACTATACTGGCGTCCGGTAGTGACATTGATCCTGATGTTCGTAGCTATTTCACCAGTGCTATTCGCATCCGTTCCTCGCAAAGTGATGCTGTTTTCGGTGATCTATCCTTTTCTCGCTTTCTGGTTGCTTTGGGGTGGCTCGATCTGGTTGCCAATCGTAGCTTTTTCAGGCTTTGGCGTTGCGTACCTAGCAATTGTTTTCGGGCCGGCTCTGATTGGCTCGCTCGGTGCAACCATTGTCGCAGGTGTATTACCTATCGTATATTGGCTGTTTCTCGCGGGTCCGATTATTGCAGGTCTGAACTCCGTCGCGCCAATCGGCATTGAAGGTATCGACAGTGACCAGATGGGCGGGTTTATGATCTCGATGATCATTGGTATTTCAGGTATCGCCCTGTCCCTGCCGATCGGTATTCTGCTGGCCCTTGGCCGCCAGTCACCGTTGTTCATTGTGAAAACCATCTGCGTGACCTTCATCGAGTTTATCCGTGGCGTGCCACTGATTACCTTGTTGTTTGTGGCGTCGGTTCTGTTGAACTACTTCTTGCCACCGGGAACCAACTTCGATCTTATCCTGCGGGTTATTATCATGGTGACGTTCTTTGCCGCGGCCTACATGGCCGAGGTGATCCGTGGAGGTTTGGCTGCCTTGCCGAAAGGGCAATTCGAGGCGGCTGACGCGCTCGGTCTGGATTATTGGAAAGCAACACGGCTGATTATTATGCCGCAAGCGCTGAAAGTATCTATTCCGAACATCGTCAGCAACTTTATCGGCCTGTTCAAAGACACGACACTGGTCTCGATCATTGGACTGCTCGACCCGATGGGTCTGTCCCGCGCTATTGTGGCGGATCAGAACTGGAACGGTATCGTATGGGAGATTTATGCCTTCATCGCGTTGTTGTTCTGGATTTTCACCTTCTCAATGTCGCGTTATTCCATGTATCTCGAGCGCAAGCTCGCGACCGGTCACTAAGTTTAAGGAGTTAATAAAATGGTTACTGAAATCGAACGTGAAATTGATCGGTCGCACATGGAAGTGTCTGACGAGATTGCTATTCAAATCACGGGTATGAACAAGTGGTATGGCGCATTCCATGTGCTTAAGGATATCAACATAACGGTTAATCGCGGCGAGCGTATCGTGGTGTGTGGGCCATCGGGTTCGGGTAAATCCACCCTGATCCGCTGTATCAACCGTCTTGAGGTACACCAGGAAGGCACGATTATTGTTGATGGAACCGAGCTGTCCTCGGATCTTAAAAACATCGACAAGATCCGTTCCGAAGTGGGCATGGTGTTCCAGCACTTCAACCTGTTCCCGCATCTGAGCGTTCTTGAAAACTGCACGCTGGCCCCGATCTGGGTTCGTGGCATTCCCAAGAAAGAAGCCGAAGAGACGGCGATGCGATACCTCGAAAAGGTGAAAATCCCCGAGCAGGCGCTAAAATTCCCCGGACAGCTTTCCGGTGGTCAGCAGCAGCGTGTGGCGATTGCCCGCTCGTTGTGCATGGAGCCGCGCATCATGTTGTTCGACGAGCCGACATCGGCGCTCGACCCTGAAATGATCTCCGAGGTGCTCGACACAATGATCGAGCTGGCCGAAGAGGGCATGACCATGATCGTTGTGACCCACGAAATGGGCTTCGCCCGTAAAGTGGCGAACCGCGTGATCTTCATGGATGACGGGCAGATCGTAGAGGAAAACGTGCCGGAAGAATTCTTCGGCAACCCTCAATCCGAGCGTACCAAGCTGTTCCTGTCGCAGATTCTGGGCCACCAGTAGGGCAACAAAACAGGATTGCTCGTTACGCATTCGGGCAATCCCTTCTGGAAGGGCGCGGGTAGCTATGCTATGCCGCGCCCATTCTATTTGGAAAGTCGAGAAATGAACCTATTCGCCGAAATCAAGACACTCGTGTTGGAAAACCTTAACGTGCTGGTCACCGAGGGCGTGCTGCCCGCCGGATTGAACTATGCAAACGTAGCGGTAGAACCACCCCGAGACGCTTTGCACGGCGACATGGCGACCAACGCCGCGATGGTTCTGGCCAAGCCCGCAAAAATGAAACCCCGCGATATTGCGGATGCCTTGGCCGTGAAACTGGCCGAAGATCCACGGATTTTGTCCGCCGATGTGGCCGGACCGGGCTTTTTGAACCTGCGCCTCGACCCTGTTCTGTGGTTCGACATTGTTACCGACGCCCTGAGCAAAGGTGCCGATTTCGGTCGCTCAAACATGGGCGAAGGCCGGAAGATCAACGTGGAGTTCGTCTCCGTCAACCCAACCGGTCCCTTGCACGTAGGCCACACCCGTGGCGCGGTGTTTGGCGACGCATTGGCTGGCCTGCTCGATTTCGCAGGCTACAACGTGACCCGTGAATATTACATTAACGACGGCGGCGCACAGGTGGACGTGCTGGCGCGCTCGGCCTATGAACGCTACCGCGAAGCAAACGGCCTTGAGCCAGAAATTGTCGAGGGCCTATACCCCGGCGACTACCTGATCCCTGTGGGCGAAGCGTTAAAAGAAAAATACGGCGACAGCCTGATCGACCAACCCGAAAGCGTCTGGTTGGAAGACCTGCGGGAATTCTCGACCGAAATGATGATGGATTTGATCCGCTCGGACCTGAAATTACTGGGCGTGACCATGGACGTGTTCTTCAGCGAAAAATCGCTATATGGCACCGGTAAAATCGAGGCTGCACTGGCTAACCTCGACGCAAAAGGCCTGATCTATGAAGGCGTGCTACCCCCGCCAAAAGGCAAGTTGCCCGACGGTTGGGAAGCCCGCGAGCAAACCCTGTTCAAGTCCACCGAACACGGCGATGACGTTGATCGCCCGATCAAGAAATCCGACGGCGGCTGGACATATTTCGCCCCCGACATCGCCTATCACTACGACAAAATCGAACGTGGCTTCGACGAGCTGATTGACGTTCTGGGGGCCGACCACGGTGGCTATGTCAAACGTATGAAGGCCGCCGTTTCAGCGTTGTCAGACGGAAAAATCCCGCTGGACATCAAGCTTTGCCAGTTGGTGCGGCTGTATAAAAACGGCAAACCATTCAAAATGTCCAAACGGGCAGGGACGTTCGTTTTGCTTAGAGACGTGGTTGAACAGGTTGGCCCGGACGTCACCCGTTTCATCATGCTGACCCGCAAAAACGATGCCCCGCTGGATTTTGATTTAGCCAAAGCGCTTGAGCAATCCAAAGACAACCCCGTTTTTTACGTCCAATACGCCCATGCGCGGGTTAATTCGGTACTAAAGAAAGCGGTCGAGGCAGGGCTGAAAGTTGACGATGAAACACTGGCAAACGCGGACCTGACCCTTCTGGCACATCCGGCCGAACTGGGCCTCGCGCAGAAGTTGGCCGAATGGCCGCGCTTGCTGGAAACTGCCGCCAAAACCCACGAGCCACACCGGATTGCGTTCTATCTTTATGAGCTGGCGTCCGAATTTCATGCGCTCCAGCACCTCGGCAAGATCGAACCCGAGATGCGGTTTATTCAGCCCGACAAGCGTGCGCAAAGTACCGCTCGTATCGCTCTTATCCGCGCGGTTGCCGTTGCTATTGCCGCCGGTCTTGGTATTCTTGGGGTGACCCCGGCAAAAGAGATGCGGTAAATTCGCACATTATGGGGTTGGAGTAGTGACGCATACCATATAAAGTATGCGTGAAAGGCTGATAACCCGATGCAGGAATCGCATTACGAATCGGATTCGCATGAGTCCGCCCCGTTAGGGGCAACTGGTGTTGTGGCTGTGGCCTTGCGCTGGATCGGTGCTGTGGCATCGGTAAGTCTGGTTATCGGCATCATTTACTGGGGTTCCCTGCTTGGTCAGCGCGACGCGAGCGAGATCCCCGTGATCCGCGCCATGGAAGGCAACGCCCGCATTGTGCCGGAAGACCCGCAGGGCATACAGGCTGACAATCAAGGCCTCGCCGTTAACGAAGTTCTGGCCCTAACCAGCCCGACAACCGTCGATACAAACACCACCTTGGCGCCCGCAGCACAGACCGTAACGGCAGAAGATGAAACCATGTCGGCCTTGGTGCCGGTTGCGCCGGCGTCCACAACAAATGCGGAGCCGATTGTTGTGGACGCCGCGACGCTGATGGTCGAAATCAATCCGGTTGTTGAGCCTACCAACGCGCCTGATGGTATGACCACGCCGGTTCGCCGCCCCGAAAACTTCCTGCAAGCTGACCCCATTTCCGAAGCAATCGAGGGGCTGTTGCAAGAGCTGATCCCCGAGGAAGGCGACACCTCGTTTGAGACGCCCGAACTCCCGCGCCCTGAGCCGAAATTCGGCAACCCGCTGCTGGATCCGGGCGAGGCTTTAATCCAGCTCGGCGCGTACAACAGCCTAGAGGATGCCGGTGATGTCTGGGTCGCTTATCTGTCCGAACACGGCGATCTGCTGGCCAACACCCAGCGATATATCGAGCCGATTGAGTCCGGCGGCCGCCTGTTATACCGCCTCCGCGCCGCTGGTTTTGATGGCTTGGATCAAACGCGCGCACTGTGCGCGGCCCTTGATGCACGCGGTGTCGATTGTATTTCGGTGACGGTGCAATGAGCGCCCAACAAACAGGAGGGTCAACATGCCCGACGACCACATAGCAGGCCTGGCCACCAGCCAAGACGGCTTCGGTGATGTCGAGGCGCGTATCGTTGCGGAATCGCTGGTCGTGGACGTTGACGGCTTCGAGGGGCCGCTCGATCTGCTGTTAACCCTTTCGCGGACCCAAAAAGTTGACCTGCGAAAAATATCCATTCTTGAACTGGCCGAGCAATATCTTGGTTTTGTCGAGGAAGCCAAACGCCTGCGCATCGAACTGGCCGCCGATTATCTGGTCATGGCCGCGTGGCTGGCCTTCCTGAAATCGCGTTTGTTGCTGCCTGTTGACCCGAACGATGATGGCCCGTCAGGTGAAGAAATGGCTGCGCATCTGGCCTTCCAGCTGGAACGCCTTGAAGCGATGCGCCGCTCGG
>CAKZNY010000314.1 GCA_937132145.1 uncultured Paracoccaceae bacterium
TCCATTGATTGCAACTTTGCCAACCACTATTGAATTTGATTTGTCCAATGATGTTGAAAGTCTAAGTCTGGTTACGCTTATGCAATCCGAACTTACGCAACAACGATGTGGTGCGAGTTCGGCTATCAACCGCCTTGGCGAGGTACTGGTCGTTCGGATGCTGCGTGCTCAGATCGAGGCGGGATCTACGCGACCGGGCCTCCTAGCGGGGTTGTCCGATCCTAGGTTAAGTCGGGCGATAGTTGCCATCCACGACCAGCCTGGACGGCATTGGTGTAACGAGGATCTGGCTCAGATTGTCGGCCTCTCACTCAGCCGCTTTGCCGAGACATTCCTTGCAACGGTCGGTGAACCGCCAGCCGCTTATCTACGCCGATGGCGACTTACGCTGGCACGGCAGGATGTGGAAAAGGGCGACAGGGTGGATGCCATTGCGCGTCGTTATGGCTACCGCTCATCCGAAGGGTTCACGCGGGCGTTCAAAAAACATTTTGGCGAAAATCCGATCACATTTCGACCTATACCCACTGCTTAAGACACGGATTACGACAAGCACGCTTGTTTCACTTCTTCAGCAAAAAGTCGCATTCGGCGGTTGAGGCGGCGGTCTTCGGCGTGAAGCAGGTATATGCTCCAGTCGGGGACCGATATGCTCGACATAACCGGAACTATATGACCCGCTGCCAGCGCGCCTGAGGCGATAAAATCCGGCAAGCGCCCGATTCCCAGACCTTTCAAGGCGGCTTCCAACAAAAACACGCCACTATTCGAATTTAGAAAAGGCTGGAACTCGAACGATTGCTGTCTGCCCTTGTCCGTCACGAAATTCCAAACCGCGCGGCGAGCTGTTCCAAAGTACAATAGCTGATGCGTGCGCAGGTCATCAAAGGTCCGAGGTTCGGGATGGGCCTCCAGATATTGCGGGCTGGCATAAAGCCCGTGATGCACCGTGCCTATTCGGATTCCCGAATTTCCGCCCTTTGCTTCAGGCGCGATCCGGATCGCAAAGTCATAATTTTCGCGGGTGAGATCGACAGTGCGATCGTCAAAATCAACGGTCAATTGAATTTCTGGGTAGCGTTCCGCGAAGGCGATTAGTGTGTTGTTAAGAAAGGCGGCCCCGAGGTCACGCGGCACGGATATCGTCAAAGGCCCTGTTATATCTGCCGAGGTATTGACAAAATCATCCTCGATTTCGTCAACATCACCAACCACTCGCTTCGCGCGCTGAAGCAGCTCGCGCCCCGTTTCCGTTATATCCCAAACACCCGGCGTGCGATCAATCAGCCTCGTGCCATAGCGTTCCTCTAACAAACCAAGCCGTCGGCTTACCGCAGATTTCGCTATCCGCATCTTCTCGGCGGCTTTGGAAATACTGCCGTTTTCGACGACAAGCAAAAATAATCGCAAATCTTCAATCTGACCCATTGCGTTCTCCAATTCAGAACAGTCTGGTCTGTATTTTACATCTTATAACAATAATTAGAACACCTTATTTGTTGTGTTAAGTTAACCGAGAAAAGGGAATATCATGGGATTACTGCAAGAAGGACGCTGGGTCGACCAGTGGTACAACACCAGCGAGACAGGGGGCCGGTTCGTCCGAAAAGCCCCGCAGTTTCGCAACTGGGTTACCGCCGACGGCTCGGCCGGACCAAGTGGAGAGGCCGGTTTCAAGGCCGAGGCCGGTCGCTACCATTTGTATGTATCGCTGGCCTGCCCATGGGCGCATCGCACCCTGATTTTCCGTGCCTTGAAGGGGCTGGAGGGGATGATCTCGCTTTCTATTGTGCATTGGTTCATGGGGGATCAGGGTTGGACTTTTAAGCCCGGCGACAGCGTGGTGCCTGACACGGTGAACGGGTCCGAATTTATGTATCAGGTCTACACCGCCGCACAGCCGGATTATTCGGGCCGCGTGACGGTGCCCGTGTTGTGGGACAAAAAGACCAAAACTATCGTGTCCAACGAGTCCTCCGAGATCATTCGCATGTTTAACTCTGCCTTTGACGGGATCGGGGCCGAGGCGGGTGATTTCTACCCCGAACCGCTGCGGACCGAGATCGACACGCTGAATGACCGAATTTACAGCGCCGTCAACAACGGCGTCTACAAGGCGGGGTTTGCAACCACACAAGAGGCATACGAGGAAGCTGTCGTGCCCTTGTTCGACACGCTCGACTGGCTGGAAGACCGGTTGTCGGCGCAGCGGTATTTGACCGGCCCCACGATTACCGAGGCCGACTGGCGGTTGTTTACCACTTTGGTGCGGTTCGATCCGGTCTATGTCGGGCATTTCAAATGCAACATTCGCCGCATCGTCGATTATACAAACTTGTCCGGTTACTTGCGGGATTTGTATCAACAGCGAGGCGTGGCTGCGACGGTAAACATGCAGCACATCAAAGATCATTACTATTCCAGCCACGAGTCGATTAACCCGTCTCGCGTGATCCCGTTGGGACCAAAAATCGACTATGCCGCCCCACACAAACGTGCAAAGTTAGGATAGGAGCATGGCGAGGATCCGTACCAATCATCCTTCACCACCGGTTGCGCGGATAAGGGGCGATACATGACCAAAAAGTTAGATACTTCGGTTGAAGAATCTCAGACCGACGCTGCTGCGCGACGTACAAAGGGCGAGTTCGTCCGAGGGGTGAGCGGTTTTCGCAGCTCGCTGGGGGACGTGCATTTCCCTGCCGATCCGGGGCGGTACCACCTTATAGTTGCGCTCAACTGCCCTTGGTGCCACAGGGTAACACTGGCGCGGAACCTGCTTGGACTAGAGGGCAGCATCACGCTGGACGTAGTGTTTCCGAACAGAACGGGTGACGGCGACTCCGTCGGCCCAAACCTGTGGGAATTCAACCCTGCACGCGTTGCGACGCTGACCGGCGCCTCCTTGCCGGAATGCACGCCTGAAACGGGCACCGGCAAGGGATACCGGTTGGTCAAACATATCTATGCCGCTGAAGGATCGAATGAAGGCTCCTTGCCTATTCTGTATGACAAGAAACGCAAGCGGATCGTTAGTAACGAAAGTGCAGATATTGTCCGAATGCTCAATGGTCAGGCAGAGGCATTGGGCAGCACCCTTGCTAATGCCCGTCGCCCCGATCTCTACCCCAACGACAGTTCTTTGCGCAGTGAGATCGATGCGCTGAACGACGCTATTTACACGAACATTAACAATGGTGCCTACAAGGCAGGATTTTCATCAGATCAGGCGGTCTACGCCGAAGCATTTAAAAACTATTTCAGCACGCTAGCTTCGCTTGAGGCGCGCCTCGCGTCCGACAATCGGCCTTTCCTGACCGGCGACACGTTCACCGAGGCTGATCTGCGCCTTTTCCCAACATTATACCGCCACGATCCCGTTTACTATGTTCGGATGAAGTTGAACGGCGCGCGAATACTTGATTACCCGAAGCTGTGGCGCTGGCTGTGCCGGACGTATGCTCTGCCCGGCGTGGCGCAAAGCAACTCGCTCGATCATTGTCGGCAAGGGTATTTCGGCCGTTCTTGGAACAATGTTATACCACTTGGGCCGTTTAACCCAATGCCCTATCCGGAGGCTTACAAGCATCCCGATCTGGCGCGGTCGCAATGAACTAAACTACGGAGGGTGCGACTTGGCAACCTCGGCTGAATTAGACCTGTCACTCGCAGATACCGCTCAGCTGTCCCATTACCTTCGCAATCCACCCATGGATCTGACGCCCGGCATCTCCATGAAGCATTCCCACAACAATTTCGCCTATCTCCGCTTGACGACCCTGCAAGCCTCCCCTAAATACACCTTCGGTACGGCGGGGTAGCTCAGGTGGTTAGAGCAGCGGAATCATAATCCGCGTGTCGGGGGTTCAAGTCCCTCTCCCGCTACCATTTCTTCATAAAAATCAACGGCTTATTTTTTGCGAAGTTTTTTGACACCGTATTTAGTGGTGCACAAAAAGTGCACGCGACCCATTTTACGCTGTTTTGAGCACGAAATGTTGCACAAAATTTGCACAGATTTGCAAGCTGTAAACCGTGTGTAGCTTTGATTTACATAGCAACTTATTTTGAGATCATGAAGATCTATGTTTCGTTTAAACGAAAGCAAACGGCACATTTTCAAAAACTGTGTCTCTAATGTGCGTCGTTTGAAATGTGAATTTTGCGACTAAAAAGAGTTTTGGCGATGTTAAGTACGTACTGAAGTTAAATGCAAACGACTGATTTCCTGTATGTCGTTTTGTTAACTTACTGTTAATACTAAATAATAATATTTACTCGCCTTACCCCTTGCAAACCGCCAATTTAAATTACTTATAACGAACACCACCAAAAAATCTGGTTATTCAACCGCTGGCAAAAGGAACTAGGACTGAAACTCATCGTACCCACATAACACAACTTGAAGGCAATCGTCTTCAAATTTACATGCGCCATGATGTGATCAATGGTTGGTGGACAGCCCGCACGCGTAAAGGTAACGCTGACGGCTATTATACTAAATCAATGCAAACAACGGACAAAGCTACTGCTGAATCTGATGCAGTTGTTTGGTACAACAACCTTCAGGTCAGAATTGATCAGGGATATGTGCCAGTTTCTAAATCCGTCAATCAGATTTGCGACCTTTACCTCAAACAATTGAATAATGAAGTTACTCGCGGTGATCGCAAACAGCGAAACTATGATGATTACAAAACCGTCGTCGACAAGTTTATCCGTGAATACTTCGGCAAAAAGCAAATTGACCGCATTCGCACAAAGGATGTTGAGAACTTCATTATTTGGCGGCAAAATTATTATCTGACGGGTAAGGGTGCGACGCAAAAAACCGTCACATACAAGCGTAACGGCAAAGATATTACACGACCCGCTCAAAAGCCCAAGAGCACGACAGTGAGCGCCTTAGCCACTCTCAAGACTGCTTTGAACGGGGTGTTCACCACGGCAGTGCGTAGCGATTTTATGGCCGAGCAAAATATTCCACGCATTGAGATTTCCACACGGAAGACAAAAGCAAGAGGTGCGCAAAAGCGGCCAGCATTTACATCGAACGAATACGATACAATTGTTCGCAAGATGCGCCAATGGATTAAGCCAGAACAAAATCCAAATAACGCACCCCGCATCACGCAACTGAACGATCGTAAAGTATTACTTCGCGAGTATTTCTTGATCCTTACGAATTCAGGATTGCGGCCTGGCACAGAAACAGACGGTTTATTGTGGCAACATGTTTCTTTTCCACTCAATAAGGCAAAGCAGAAATATCCATTATTGCTGATTACTGGAAAAACCGGATCACGTGAGGTTGCTGCTATGCCTCGTTCGGTGGCTTATTTTGAGCGGATCAAGAAACATCAGCGGAGCCGTACAGGAAATAACCCTGCTCCGGATCAGCATGTGTTTAGCACGCCAGACGGCGAACACGTTAAGCTCGATAGTCTTCGGCAAGTTTTTGAACGCATGATGACGGACATAGGTATTACGCAAAACGCAAATGGAAACAAATTTACCTTGTATTCCTGCCGCCATACCTACGCAACTTTCCGTCTTACCAACGCAGAAATTCCGATCACTCTTTTGGCCAAAAATATGGGCACAAGTATCGAGATGATTGAACGACATTATGGGCATTTGGATGTTCGTAAAATGGCTGACGTTTTAGGAAGCCACAAGTAAACTTAACCATTAAAGGAATGTAACTATGACTAAAGAACTTATGAAAGAACTTACGGATCTCAATTCTCGGCACCGTCAATGGGAGGATCAACAGCGCGCAAAAAACGACGAACTGTATGGCATGCTGGCTGATACCATGCGGGTTGTTACAGATGTGCGCTCAGATGGCACTGAAAAAACCATCGAAAAAATGCTTAAGCAGTGCGATATTTCGTATACCAACAAAACTTCGTTGGAAATGAAGGTTGTCAAACTTGCGCTGACCCAAAACAGCAAGCGCGCCTCGTCTTATGCGAAAGTGCATACTACACGACAGTAGGGTGGTTGAGGGCGCCCGATTATGATTTACGGGGATTCTTATCGCTAAAAAAGGTTCCCCTGATGTTTACCAAAGCCCTGACGACCCTCAAGGAGAGACTATCCCCGCATTTAGCGTTGAGCAACAGTCGCCTTGAAACGATGTGTCTTTTAATCATGGGAATGGTGAATGCCCGGACGGTGAATTTGAGCCACCTTGCTTGTGAATTTCCTTCTGGCGCGAAAGTTGAAAGTACCTATCGCCGCTTGCAGCGTTTTTTCCAGCATGTTGACCTTGGCCCGGATTGGGCGGCCCCCTTGCTTGTCAAAATGATTGGGCCCGTCAGCTCATGGCATTTATGTCTGGATCGAACAAACTGGAAGATCGGGCAGCGCGATATCAACTTTTTGGTCCTGGCCCTTGTCACACGCCGCCACCGTATACCGTTGATGTGGAGTGTTTTAGGGCGTGCTGGCAACAGTAATACAGCTCAGCGCATTGCTCTGATGGAGCGGTATCTATCCGTATTCGGGGTGTCCACCATCAAGTTCTTACTAGCGGACCGGGAATTTATTGGGGTGCAATGGCTGGATTATCTCCATAAAAACAACGTTCCCTTCATCATCCGCATCAAAGCAAACCAGATTGTGACTACCCAGGACGGGCAAACGAAAAACCTGAGTAGCTTGCTGCGCACCTGTCGCGGCAAGCGCGACTTTAGCGCCCGCTTCGGTGGCCCTAAATCAGGCGAAGCCACGTTGTTTACTTTTTCCGCAAAGCGCATCAAGGGTGGTGAGCTTTTGATAGTGGTCTCCAACCGCCCCCCACATCATGCCCTCACCACTTACAAAAAAAGATGGGCAATTGAGAGCCTCTTTGGCGACACGAAAACACGCGGGTTCAACCTTGAAGACACCCGCCTGACCATCGCAAAAAAACTTGATCTGCTTTTGGGCCTCGTTGCGCTCGCCGTTGCTTGGGCATCAAAAACAGCCGCAAAACTTATAGGGGCCGGGAAAATGAAGCGGAAAAAACACGGGTATTTTGCAAAATCATTCTTTCGAATTGGATTCGACCAAATCCGTAAACTGCTCAGGTCAGACCCTACCGCCGCTGTCTCTCCTTGGCTCCAAATTCCTGCCAAAATTAGCAGAGTCGTGTAGTATGGCGCTCGATATAGGCGTTCTGTTGCGGGTTGCCGGGCTGGATATACATCAAGGCAATACCGGCCTTCTCAGCCCAGTTTTGCAATGTGCCGCTGATGTATTCAGGGCCGTTATCCACGCGTATGGCCAGCGGTTTCCCTCTCCAGCTAATGATCTGCTTTAGGGTCCTGACAACGCGTTCTGCAGGAAGTGAGAAGTCCACCTCGATGGCCAGACCTTCGCGGTTAAAGTCATCCAGAATGTTCAATGTCCGGAAAGAGCGGCCGTCTGCAAGCTGGTCGGCCATAAAGTCCATCGACCAGACCTCGTTAGGTGCGTCAGGCACGGCCAGTGGTTCCGGCCTGTCCCTTTGCAGGCGTTTGCGTGGCTTGATCTGTTACCCGGCAGTGGTTTACTTGCAAACCATGAGAGGGCGCATATTCAGCTCTAACTCCCGATAAATGCGGTAGACCCGTTTGTGGTTCCAACCAAAGCCCTTGACGTTACGCAGATAGTCGCGACAAAGACCAAACCCCCAGTCCTTCTGGTTGTCGGTCAGGCGAATAAGCCAGTCTGCTATCTCTGCATTTTCATCCGCCAGTATCGGCTGGTAACGGTAGCAGGTCTCGCTGATCGTAAACGCCTGGCATGCGATACGGTTGCTCGACGAGCACCGTTCAACGGCTTGTTTGGCCATCTCACGTCGATGAGATGGCCTTACTATTCAGAGTGCCCCGCTTTTAGGGTATTTTTGCCAGCGCCTCCTGAACCATCTCCGCCTTGAGGCGCTCATCGGCGTACATTTTTTTCTGGCGCCGGTTTTCGTCTTCGAGTTCTTTCAGGCGAGCCATCAGCGAGGCATCCATGCCACCGTATTTGGCCCGCCATTTATAGAAGCTGGCACTGCTCATGCCGTGTTCCCGGCACAAGACCGGTATGGGGGTGCCGGACTCGGCCTGTTTCAGGATCGCCAGGATCTGGCTGTCGCTATATCTTGATGTTTTCATTTGAGAATCTCCCCTTGCGTTATTATGAGAAAATTCTACTTCTGATGTCAGCTATTTATCGGGGTGATTACCCCGCAAAGTACCCCCCTGCCTTACTAGCAGTAGTATTGGTTTCTGAGAAATATGGGAGGGCTGGAACCTTCTTAACCTCAAACCCCCAGTGGGGAGGGTGTGCCC
>CAKZNY010000315.1 GCA_937132145.1 uncultured Paracoccaceae bacterium
GGCAGCGTGCCTACTCCACGAAACGAAGTGTATATTTGACATCGACTGTCGGATCATTTGCGTCGGCGCCACAACCGATAAACGTATGTTTGGTCGTGATTTTAATGTCGCCGCCGGCCCAGACACTCGTACCCTGATGGATGCTTTCACCATCGTTGCCCAGCGACGCGAACTTAACGTCGCCTGCCGCAATCATTTCAACGTCGAAGGCGTTCATTTTCGCCGCAAAGCTGATGTCTCCGGCGGTAATCAGTGCTAATTCGCCACCCTCCGCACAATCGTCATTTCTGCCAAGCGTGATATTAGCTGACCCGGAAAATGTTTGCCGGCCTGTGGAATCTGTCGCAATGATCGCATCTTCATACCTAACGGTTTTATCGAACACAAAGTCGCAACCGACACCGACGATAACCATATCAGTTATCAGAAGATCGGGTGGAATTGTTTCTGCACCGCTGTCAGTACCGCTACCCTTATTGTTCAAATATGCCGCATCACCAAGATTCAAATTTTCCCCGGGCGAGCAATGAATTATATTCACTGCGTTCGGTTCCAGATCAGTGGTCGCGTCAAAGTTGCGGGTATCCCAAATATCCTTAACGAGCAATTTCGTGATATAATAAGGCTGACCAACCCACCCTGGATCTTTATAGTTATCAATTGTCTGAGAAATGCGATCAACTTTGCCGAAGGTCATAGAATTCTGCCGCAAAGCTTCTTCGATACCGATATTAGCCTCATCCGTGCAATGCGTTATGTTTGGCATGCAGTCATTAAGGTCAAACATTGACGCAGTAGTTCCAGACTCGAAATAGTTGCCTTGAGAAACACCGATGCCACCCTGACCGTGTACGCAATACGTTCCCAAAAACTCCTGCTGAGTGGACATATCTACAACGCCTCTCGCCATAAGGCCGTCTTTTTCGCATTTTGATACGAACCGCTCGACTGTTGCGGATGTTGCAACTGTAAAGTAATCAAACCCTGCGAACCGTAGGAAAAAGGTTCCAACTTTGGAGCTGTTGACCCCATCTTGGCGGGTTGTAACGCGCACAGCATTTGGAATATTCAGAGAGCCTGATGTCATTTGAGTAAACACACGTGTGTCAGCATCCCAAAAGCCGGTCAGAATGTCGCTATCAACAAGCACATCACCGTAGCGGGCGACATTCATGTTCTTCGTTGCGTATTCATTGGCCGCGACAATCACGGCCGCCTCGATCTCCGAGTTTCCGACTGTTCCCAGCTCCAAACCACCTGCATGGGCCGCTATATCCGCGGTGGATTGCAAGATTTGTTTAACTTTCCACGCGTTGGTTGCATCGATGGACAGACCCGCGATGGCGAAGCATATGATCAGCCAGCCAATGGCCCAAGCCGTGGCGATACCGTCTTCGTTGCGGATGAAGCGAATGGTTTGACGTAGTACCTTATGCATTCTGGTGTCTCCCAAATGCGATTAAGTAGGTTCAAGACGCATGGTTACATAGGCGACCAAGTCACCCGAGTTACCAATGTTTATTGCTCGCCCACCAATATTAAGAATTCCGAAAATCCCTACATCAACCATTGGCACACGTAATATGACTTGAACAGTGCCCCCGCCAGCTGCCGATCGATCAATATTTGATCCTTCTGCACTTGGAACGTCACCACCAAACGTACCTTGAGCTTCTGCTCTGGCAATAAGGGTCGCGTTATCAGTAATCTGGTGAAGAGAGGCCTGCCGGGCTACGTCGCGGGCCACATACCACAAGTTGGATTGGCGTAAAAACAGCAGGCTTACGTCCACTGTGATCATCAAAATGAACATGAATACCGGCACCCAGAGGACAAATTCCACTGTAGTTGCACCGCTGTCATCGCTAAAATTACGAATCAGTTGCTTAAAGCGTTCAGCCGCACTGTGCTTTTGGCGCATATTTTTCATTATATATTACCTAAGTCCAATATACCTCGTCGAATCAATGCGTTAGCATCGAGTCAGTTGTCTTGGCGTTTGTTTTGGAGACTAGTTACTAAATCGTACAAAGCACAAAACGTGCCCAATTTATGATACTATACGGGGAGCAAGCATACAGTAACGCGTTAATAATTCAACCTTTGTTCAAACGCACAACGTTCACATGTTGCATATTAGTCCGTGATCCGTTTGTGAATAAGACGCGATATGGTGAACACTATTGCCACTATTGGCAGCGTCACCACCGCCAGCACTAGCGATTTGTCGTACCCGTATTTGTAGGCAATCGGAGTCAACAAATATCCAACCAAGTTAACGGCGTAATAACTGATCGCGACAATTGACAAACCCTCGACGGTTTCTTGCAAGCGTAACTGCAAGGCGGCGCGGCGGTCCATTTGTATCAACACTTCGTGGTTTTGTTCCGAGGCAGCAACATCCACGCGGGTTCGAAGCAGGTTGGCCGCACGCTCGGCGCGCGCTGACAGGTCTTTCAGGCGTTCTTGGGCAGAGCGGCACGTTCGCATGGCGGGATCGTAGCGGCGTGTCATGAATTCGCTGAACAATTGGCGCCCTTTCAGGCGTTCTTCGCGCAACACGGATATGCGGCGGTTAACGATGGCTTCATAGGCACCCGCCGCGCCGAAACGGAAGGCGGTGGAGGACGATATAAACTCGATTTCCGCAGCCATTATTAATAGACGGTCGAGGGTTTCGATCTCTCCGCCGTCGCCTTTGGACATTTGTTGCACGATCTCGGTCAGCTCATAGTCCAGTTCAGCCACGCGGCGCGAAACGGTTCTTGCGATGGGCAAGGTTAGCATCGAGGCGGTTTTGTACGTCTCGATTTCCAGCAATCGTTGCACAATCCGACCGAGGCGGCGCAACCCGATGTCGGGCTTGGTCAAAACGGCGAAGCGGACGTGTCCGGCTTCGTCGATACGGAAATCACCGGCGATGATGGCCTCGTCATCAACCACGCGGGAGGCAGCGAGGCTTTCGGGGACGAACCAGTGTGGGAATTTGGTGTTCAGGATGTGGTCAAGTTCAGCTTCGTCTTTGTATTCTTCCACCCGCACGAGGGCTGACGTTAATACCGCTCCTGGGGCATCCGCCAGCCAGTCGCTCGGGAAGATCGAGAATACTGCGGCATCAAACGGGGTTTCGGCAACATTATCGGCGAAGATAGTGTAGGTGACAAATTCGGTGTGCATCTCCCACTTCAAAAAACCGCGTCCAAGCTGGCCGGAATAGTGATCCGCATCGGGCGGTGGATGTGCGGCGCCATGGCGGTCCAGCAGGTCGATCAGATGTTTGCGATCCAGCGAGCGGTCGCGCTCAATCGCCTTGTTCGGCTTTTTGATTGCAAGGAACGCCGCGCGGCAGGGCGCTTTTAGTTCCGGGAACGGGCGGGCATGCAACTCGTTACTAAGCTCGTAGCGTAGCGGGTGGTTGGGAAGTGTCGTTTCAGACATCTAAGCCTCCTTCAGGTTCGCCCGAACAGGCGTTCGATATCGCTCATCTTTAGCTCAACATAGGTCGGGCGGCCATGGTTGCATTGCCCCGAATGCGGGGTTGCTTCCATTTCGCGCAGCAAGGCGTTCATCTCGGGGGCGGACATGCGGCGACCTGTGCGCACGGAACCGTGACAGGCGACGCGCGACAGGATGGCCTCGATCCGGTCCTTGACGGTTTGGGTTTGGCCAAGGTCGGCGAGTTCGTCCGCGATGTCCTCGATCATGGCGCGGGCGTTCACCTCGCCCAATATGGCGGGGGTTTCGCGCACGCAAATGGCGTTGCCGCCGAAGGGTTCGATGGTGAGGCCAAGTTCGACCAGATCAGGCGCGGCGGCGAGCAGGCGGGAAATGTCGTCGGCGGACATCTCGATGATTTCGGGGATCAGCAGGGCTTGGGCCGCGATACCCTTTTCCGCCATTTGCTTTTTCAGCCGTTCATATACCAGACGTTCATGGGCCGCGTGGGCATCCACAATGATCATGCCGTCTTTGGTTTGCGCAATAATGTAATTCTCGTGTATTTGCGCGCGGGCAGCCCCGAGGGGGAGCGCCTCGTCAAGGGCTGACGCCCCGTCCGAAGCGCTGGGCACGGGTTCCACCCGACCCGATGTGTGGTCAAATCCTGTGAAATCTTCTTGGAAGCCGCTCTGCTGGATTGGCTGTTGGAACTGGTACGCGCCGCGAAGGGCCGATTGGGAGGGGCGGTCCATCTGGTAAACCCGCCCTCGCGGAATTTCTGGCCGCATCGCGCCAAGCGTGGCATCCGCAACGGTGGTCGAGGTACGGTGGCCTGCATCGGCAAGGGCGTGTTTAAGGGCTGATACGACAAGGCCGCGTACAAGGCCCGGTTCACGGAAACGGACCTCGGATTTGGCGGGGTGGACGTTTACGTCTACGCGTTCAGGGTCACACGACAAGAACAGGGCGACGGCGGGGTGGCGGCCTCGGCCAAGGAAATCGGAGTATGCGCCGCGAAGCGCACCGGTTAGCAGCTTGTCTTTAACGGGGCGGCCGTTGACGAAGAAGAACTGGGCGACCGCAGCACCACGGGAATACGTTGGCAGGGCGGCGTATCCGGTTAGTAACAGCCCCTCGCGCTCGGCATTTATCTTCATGGCATTAGCGGTAAAATCCGCGCCGAGAATTATGCGAAGGCGGCCGTTCAGTGCGTCGAACATGTCGCCGGTTTGCGGGTCAGCGCGGAAGGTCACGCGGCCTTCACCGCCGCCGGTTACATCGCGAAGGGTGAAGCCGACGTGCGGTTCGGCCATGGCCAGACGTTTGACGACATCGCCTATGGCCTGCGCCTCGGCGCGGTCGGTTCGCATGAATTTCAGGCGGGCGGGGGTTGCGTGGAACAGATCGCGCAGCTCGACCACTGTTCCGGCGGTTAGGGCGGCGGGTTCGATCACGCCGATTGCACCGCCGTTTACGGAAATCTTCGCGGCCTCGGGCGAGCCTGTGAAGCGTGAGGTGATAGTCAGCCGGCCAACCGCCCCTAGCGAGGGCAGCGCCTCGCCCCGAAAACCGAAGGAGTGGATGTTCAGCAGGTCCGAGCCGTCGATTTTCGAGGTCGCGTGGCGGGACAGCGCCAAGACCAGCTCGTCCGCCGGAATGCCGTGGCCGTCGTCGGTTACCCGTATCAGGGTTTTACCGCCGTCGGCGTGCGAAATGTCGATCCGTGTGGCGCCTGCGTCCAGTGCATTTTCCACCAGCTCTTTAACCGCCGAGGCCGGGCGCTCCACAACCTCGCCTGCCGCAATACGGTTGGCAGCCGCATCGTCAAGCTGGCGAATAGGCCGCCTTTCGGCCGGTATATTGGGGTTGAGCGCGTTCATACCACTAAGTATAGCATCGCGCTGCCGATTCTGCCACGCTGGAATTTAGCGTTTTCGTTTAGGGTCGCCGAAAATTATCAACCCAAATGCGCCCGCAAATATGGCGATGTCGGCGATGTTGAAGGCGTATGGATTGTTGTATCCACAACACGACATGTTCAGGAAGTCCGCCACCGCGCCGTAAACCACGCGGTCCAGCACGTTGCCCATCGCGCCGCCGATTATCGCACCGACACACAAAGGCACCAGCCAGCCCGGTTTATTGCGGACCCAGAACACCAGCCCGACCACGATTCCGAACGCCAGCGCGATCAGCACGTATCGAGTAATATCATTGCCGGAACCGAATAAGCCGAAGTTAATGCCCTCGTTCCAGGCCATCACGAAGTTGATGTAGGGGGGGTAAACCTCGATATATATTCGCCGTGGCAGCTCCATGAATTCGATCACGATCCATTTTGATACGCGATCCATGAAGAATACGATTGTTGCCATTATTAGCGCTCGAAAAAGGGGCATATAGACCTCGGATAAAATTTTGGGGATACTAGCGGCGGCATGTGCGGGCAGCAAGCGGTTCGGGACGTGGCGGCACGCAAATTCTTGTGGCGAATATAGCGGCAAGTCTGATAACCTCAATCCACCGTTCGGAATTCAACCGTTCGGGTGCCAACAGGTGACACATGACATCGATAGATACGCCCCCCCCTGCGCCCGCGCAGAACAACAGCTGGCCAGCGCATTTCCGCGCGACCATGGCGCTTGGCTTGCCGATTATCGGCACGCAGATGGCGCAGATGGGCATCGGGTTCGTCGATACTGTGATGCTTGGCTGGTTGGGTGCCGAGACGCTGGCGGCCTCGGTTTTGGCGACAACGATGTATTTTCTGGTGTTGGTGGTCGGCTTCGGTTTGGCCAACGCGGTTATGCCATTGGCGGCACAGGCCGCTGGCGAGGATGATACGCGCAGCCTGCGCCGCTCCGTGCGGATGGGGTTCTGGGTCGTCTGGATATATGGCGCGCTGATGATGCCGGTTCTGTGGAATACCGAGGTGATGCTATTAGCTATCGGGCAAAAACCGGAATTGGCGAGCATGGCGCAAGAATATGTCCGCGTCGTGCAGTGGTCGATCTTTCCGGTGCTGACAGTTACCGTTTTGCGGTCGTACTTATCCGCGTTGGAGCGTATGCAGATTGTCCTGTGGATCACGCTCGCCGGGGTCGCGGTGAACGCGTTTCTTAACTATGCGTTCATCTTTGGTAACTTTGGTGCCCCGAGAATGGAACTGGCAGGTGCCGCCGTTGCCACTGTTGGCACCAACATCATGACGGCAAGTGCATTGATATTGTATTGCGTGAAAGTACCGGCACTGCGTGAATATGACATATTCGGACGACTATGGCGCCCGGACTGGGTCGCCTTTCGCGAGGTTTTCCGTTTGGGCCTGCCGATTAGTATGACAATTCTGGCCGAGGTCGGGTTGTTCGCCGCTGCATCGGTCATGATGGGCTGGCTGGGCACGATCGAGCTGGCGTCGCATGGGATCGCACTGCAAATCGCCTCGATTTCGTTCATGATTCCGCTAAGTTTCTCGCAGGTAGGGACGGTGCGGTTTGCCCGTGCAGTCGGGCGTAAAGACCCTGTGGGTATGGATAAAGTCGGCAAAACAGTGCTTGTACTAGGGGTTGGATTTGCGGTTCTGGCCGCGATTATATTCGTATTGTTTCCTGTGCCGCTGATCAGCATGTACCTCGATAAAGCGAACCCTGATGCACATCTTATCATCACCTATGGCACGCCATTGTTGGTTGTTGCCGCAGCCTTTCAGCTTGTGGATTCCTTGCAGGCGGTCGGGTCGGGGTTGTTGCGTGGCATGAAAGATACGCAAGTTCCTATGTATATAGCGATGTTTAGTTACTGGGCTGTCGGGGTTCCTGCCGCCTATATATTCGGGTTCGTTATGGATTTTGGTGGGCAAGGTGTTTGGAGCGGCTTGGCCTTAGGCCTCGCGGTCGCTGCAATCCTGATGAATTGGCGATATTTCCATCGTGAAAAGCTGGGACTAATAAAGCTGTAGCGTACAATTGCACACTATAGTTTAATCGGCCTATAGCTTGATGGATTGAACTTGGTGCCGGATATACCGTAAACTGTTTGCAATAATACCAAAGGGGGTATCAGGTGGCTCATAAAGACACGCGGATACAGCGCGAAAAACGCGAAGTTATTCTGGACGCGGCATTGCAGGTATTCTCGAAAAACGGATTTCGCGGAGCGACGCTGGACCAGATTGCAGCTGTTGCAGGCCTCTCGAAGCCGAACATGCTGTATTATTTTTCCGGTAAGGAGGCCATTTACACAACATTGCTGAACCGCCTGCTGAAAACATGGTTGCAGCCACTCGAACATATCGATCCTGCGGGTGATCCGCATAAAGAGATCATGCGCTACATCTGTGCAAAGCTGGAGTTTTCGCGCAAGTTTCCACGCGAAAGCCGCCTGTTCGCCATTGAAATCCTGAATGGCGCGCCGCGGTTGTCCGGCGAACTGGATGGTCAGCTAAAGGATCTGGTGGATCGCTCCGTGAAAATTCTTCGAAAGTGGATGGACGAGGGGCGGTTGGCGAAAGTTGATCCTTACCACCTGATATTCTCGATCTGGGCCACGACCCAACACTATGCGGATTTCGCGGTTCAAATGCGAGCAGTGCTGGGCGACCAAGACCCGGACCCGATTACAACCGGCAGTAAATTTCTGGAAGACCTGTTCTTCAAAGGCCTCGACCCACGTTAGGCGCAACCGCCGAGCCGCAGGCGAGGCTTGGCCCAACTGTTGTCGGGTAACCCGAAGGGTTGCAAGTAAAACAGGCGGGAGCGCTCCCGCCCGTCATGGCATGATCAAAGATCATTCCTTTCCCGTTGGGCCAAGCCTCGCCTGCGGCTCGGCGGTCGTGCAACGCAAACCCCTTGCAATCCTGCGATT
>CAKZNY010000316.1 GCA_937132145.1 uncultured Paracoccaceae bacterium
GGCAACAAAGCCTATCGGCTGGCGCTGCAAACCCGCGAGCAGCATATCCGTCGTGAGAAAGCCAATTCCAACGTGTGCACGGCGCAGGCTTTGCTGGCGGTTATGGCCTCTATGTATGCGGTTTTCTATGGTCCGGCGGGGCTGAAAGCGATCGCACAATCGGTGCACCGGAAGACCTCGCGGATGGCGACCGGCCTTGAAAGCCTTGGGTTTAAGGTCGAACCAGATGTGTTCTTTGATACCATCACGATCAATGTCGGGGCGCTGCAAGGTGTGATCATGAAAGCGGCGGTTTCCAACGGGATTAACCTGCGTAAAATTGGCGAGGACCGCATCGGAATTTCGCTGGACGAGCAAACCTACCCCGAAACGATCGAGGCAGTTTGGCGGGCCTTTGGTGGCGATATGAAAGACGATTCCACCGCGAACCGTGAATACCGTTTGCCCGAAGAAATGCTGCGCACCGACGAATATCTGACGCATCCGATCTTCGATATGAACCGCTCCGAAGCCGAGATGACCCGCTATATGCGCCGCCTCGCGGACCGTGATCTGGCGCTGGACCGTGCGATGATTCCGCTGGGGTCATGCACGATGAAACTGAACGGAACGGCGGAAATGATCCCGCTGACGTGGTTCGGAATTGCCAACCTGCACCCGTTTGTGCCGCTGGATCAGGCTGAGGGATATACGGAACTGACCACGCAACTGATGGACCAGTTGTGCGAAATCACCGGCTATGACGCCATGTCTTTGCAGCCAAATTCCGGCGCGCAGGGGGAATACGCGGGGCTGCTGGCCATTCGAAATTATCACAAATCGCGCGGCGAGGGGGATCGCAACATTTGCCTTATCCCGACCTCGGCGCATGGCACCAACCCTGCGTCGGCGCAGATGGCTGGCTGGAAGGTTGTGGTGGTGAAATCGGCGGATAATGGCGACATTGATCTGGAGGATTTCCGCGAAAAAGCAACGGCGGCTGGCGATAAGCTGGCGGCGTGTATGATCACCTACCCCTCCACACACGGGGTGTTCGAAGAAACGGTACGCGAGATTTGCGACATTACGCACGAACACGGCGGGCAGGTTTATATCGACGGGGCAAACATGAACGCGATGGTTGGGCTTGCCCAACCCGGAAAGATCGGTGGGGACGTAAGTCACCTCAATTTGCATAAAACATTCGCCATTCCGCACGGCGGTGGCGGGCCGGGCATGGGGCCGATTGGCGTTGGCGCCCATCTGGAGCCGTTCTTGCCAGGGCACTCGGTCACCAGTAGCGACGGCGCGGTTTCGGCAGCTCCGATGGGCAGTGCGTCAATTCTGGTGATTTCATGGGCGTATATTTTGTTGATGGGTGGCAGCGGCATGACCCAAGCCACCAAGGTCGCAATCCTGAATGCAAACTACATGGCAAAGCGGCTTTCGGGTGCTTATGACATTCTGTTCACCTCCAAAATCGGACGGGTGGCGCATGAATGTATTCTGGATACGCGACCACTGGCTGATAGTGCCAATGTGACCGTGGACGACATTGCCAAACGGTTGATGGATTGTGGTTTCCACGCCCCGACCATGAGCTGGCCGGTGACTGGAACCCTGATGGTAGAGCCAACGGAATCCGAACCCAAAGCCGAACTGGACCGGTTTATCACCGCCATGCTGGCCATCCGCGCCGAGGCCCAAGATATCGAAGACGGTAAAATCGCCTACGAGGACAGCCCGCTGCACCACGCCCCCCATACGGTCGAAGATCTGGTAAGCGACTGGGATCGGGTCTATTCGCGCGAGCAGGCCTGCTATCCGCCGGGGGCATTCAGGGTGGATAAATACTGGTCACCGGTGAACCGTGTGGATAATGCGTACGGGGACCGGAATCTGGTTTGCTCTTGTCCACCACTGACGGATTATGAAGATTAGAAATGGTGGGTGATTGCGCCCACCCTACGGATACACATTCCAACTGCTATATGTGTTGTTGCACATGATAAGGGTCGCTTTCGAGCGACTCTTTTTATTTATCCAAGGTTATACCAAGAGACTTCTCGCCATTGCCGCGTTGCTGCTATCCGCATATGCGCTAGAAATCC
>CAKZNY010000317.1 GCA_937132145.1 uncultured Paracoccaceae bacterium
CGTGTAGGCGGCGAGAATGGCGACGTTGACAGGATTTCCAGAGAGTTTTGGCGTTTTAATCTGAGAGACGTTCAAGACCGCAAGGCCCAATCCGGAAGCAGCAAGAATGAGGGAAAATACCAGGTTGCCAAAATATCCTTCAAACATAAATATAAAAACAAGGATAATACTATTATTATCAATAGCTAAGCCCGTATATTTTGCGCCACCAGAAAGACCGAACGTGCTGAAGTAACTAAGCCGGATCGCGCCAAAAACCAGCATTACAAAAGCGACTGGTAAAAACGCGGGGTTAAAATTGGCATAACTCAATATCAAAATGGCAGGAGTTATGCCATAACTTACGATATCTATGAGCAGGTCAAGCTGGCCTCCGAATGTCCGGTCAGCGCCTGTTCGCCCTTTCATTCTACGCGCAATAAGCCCATCGCCCCAATCAAATGCAACGGCCCAGATCATGCCAATCATCGCGGCGGGATAAACACCGATAATAAGGAAATAAATAGCAAGTAGGCTACAGCCCAAGCCGGCAAGCGAGCAAATATTGGGGAGGTCCTTGATATACGAAAGAATTGGTTTGGCTTGCAAATCTTGATCTTTAGAATTTTCGGTTGTCATGGCAGGTCCTTTGAGTTAGATAGTCGAAGCCCCTCGCGATGCGAAGATGGGCATTATCTGCTTTCCAAACCGCTTGCGATGAAAACCCGTAGTTTTCAGACCATCGTCCCACTCCAGACTTTTGAAAGTCCGGAGCAATTTCAGTTTAACCAACTGGAATCATTAGGATAATTATGCGTAATTTGGAATTTAGATGGCACCTGCTAACACCGTTTGCGGGTAGATAAAAGGATAAACTGAAAAATGATCGTCTATACTGTTGGCACTTTTGATTTGTTGCATGTCGGGCATCTTGCCCTGCTAAACCACTGTAAAACACTTGGAGACGTCGTCGCCGTCGGGGTTGCCTCCGATGAAGTCGTTAATCGTTACAAGCCCAATGTCCCTGTTGTCCCCCTAAACCAACGTATCGAGATGTTGGAAGCATTGAGCTGTGTCGACATTGTACGCCCTTACCACGAACTAGAATATGTTTCTGGCTGTAGAGATCTGGACGTAGACATTTTTGTAATTGGAGAAGATTGGGGCAGCAAACCGCACAATCTTGATGTGGAAGCGTACCTACGAGACGCGGGCAAGGAGATCGTTCAGGTCCGCTATAATCCTCGAACATCTTCCACTAAAATAAAACAAACGGTGCTGGCGCAGTTTCAATCATTAAGGCAACCAATACACGCGTAGTTGCATCGCTCTGAAATGTGCATGTGATCGGCTTATGGCTTTGGGCTCAAAGCAACCTTACACCCGCTGAAACGCCTTCGCATCGGCGTTGTAATATTCAATACTGCCGTCGCCGATGTCGTTCCATAAACCGTGGAGGGCGAGGGTGTCATTCTCGACCGCTTCTTTGATAAAGGGGAAAGTCATCAGGTTTTCGAGGGCGATCAGCACCCCCTCTTTTTCCAAGGCGGTTAGGCGCTCTTTTTTGGTGCCTTTCATGTCCTTGATGCGCTCGTACCCCGGGCGAAGGATGTCCATCCAGCGACCAACGAAGCTGCTGCCGTCCTCCAGTTCGGGGGCATTGCCACAACACATATCAAGGCAGCCAGCGACTCCGCCGCAATCCGAATGCCCCACGACCAGCAGATTGGCGACGTGCAGATATTTCACGGCGTATTCAATGGCCGCCGATGTGCCGTGCGGTTCGGCGTCTGGCGAATAGGGCGGCACGAGGTTGGCGATGTTGCGGTGAATGAAGAACTCGCCGGTTTCCGCGCCAAAGATTGCCGTGACATGCACGCGGCTATCGCAACACGAGATAATCATCGCGCGCGGGCGCTGCCCTTCTTCGGCCAAACGCGCATACCACGCCTTGTTTTCCTGAAACTTCGTGGCGCGCCAACCGGCATAGCGGGTGGCCAAATAGGACGGCAGAGGTTTTGCATATTTCATTGACGGCTCCTTCTTCGCCCCCTTTTGCGGGTTTTTCAGAGGATTTTCAAGGACTGGATGTTTGATAACACTTTTTTCAGACATTCTGGTTATGTTCTTTAATGCGAGACTAGAGGGGAAAGATGAAATGGGACAAATATACCAGATTTGCGCGGCGCAAGCCGTGGGTGTGGGCGTGGATTACGAGGTTATCCGTAACCTGAAAACCGCTGTAGGAGAGGCGGAGTACGAAGAAATAGCCGAGCAGGTGGCGTTTAAGCTTGCGGATCGGTTGGGACGATTGGAGCGCGCCCTGCGGGAGGGGGATTTGACGATGTGTTATCGCCATGCGCTGGACATTTGCGGTGTCTCCAGCCAGATCGGGCTGATCGATGTGGCGCGGGTGGCATCGGACGTTATGGCCTGCACGCGCGAAGGAGATATGGAGGCGTTATCGGCTGTGACCGGGCGACTGAACCGCGTTGCGGAGGCGTCTTTATTCTCGGTTTTCGAGTTGGAGGCGTAAGCGGGCCTTGCGGTTCTGGCGGGGGCAGATAGTTTACGGGTAACTTTCGTGATTGGAGATACCCTGATGGCCGACCGTTTTGCTAGTAACGCGCAACCTGCGATTCCTGTCCATGCGGTTGGCAAGGGCGGGGAATATCCGGCGGATATTACGGATACGCAAAGGGATTGGCTGAAAGCGACCGGATTTTCCGGCGACTTGGGCGAAGTGGCCTTGTTACCCGATGGCGGCACGATCGCGGCGGTGCTGGTTGGCTGGGGAACGGAAGCTACACGGGCACGCGGGCGGTTCCATCTGGCGGCTGCCGCGCAGAAATTGCCAAAGGGGGTTTACCGGATTGCCTCGGGTATCCCTGAGGAGGATTTGGAAAACGAGGCGCTGGGCTGGTTGATGTCAAACTACCGCTTCTCGAAATATCGGGATGCGGGAGCCGTTAAGGCGGTTTTGAGCGCGCCGGACGGTGTTGATGCAAAACGGATCGAGGTGATGACCGAGGGCGATGCCTTGGCACGGGATTTGATCAATACGCCCGCGTCAGACATGGGGCCGGATGCATTGGAGGCGGCGTTTCGGGCATTGGGCAAGCAGCACAAGGCCGAGGTTTCGGTTATTGCTGGCGATGCGTTGCTGGACGAAAATCTGCCGTTGATACATGCGGTTGGCCGGGCCTCGGGTCAACCGCCGCGATTGCTTGATTTGCGTTGGGGTGCCCTCGGCGCGCTGACGGTGACGCTTGTGGGTAAGGGGGTTTGCTTTGACACGGGCGGTTTGAATATCAAGCCAGGTGCCTCGATGGGGTTGATGAAAAAGGACATGGGCGGCAGTGCCAATGTGATGGCGTTGGCGCATATGATAATGGCGCTCGATTTGCCGGTGCGCCTTAGGGTGCTGGTTCCGGCGGTGGAAAACTCGATTTCGGCAGAGGCGTTCAGGCCGCAGGATATTTTGAACAGCCGTAAAGGTTTGACGGTTGAAGTGAATAACACCGATGCCGAGGGGCGGTTGGTTTTGGCGGATGCATTGGCTGTCGCGGACGAGGAAACACCCGATATGTTGCTGTGTCTTGCGACATTGACGGGCGCGGCGCGGGTGGCGTTGGGGCCGGATTTACCGCCGTTTTTCACGGACGACGAGGCCTTGGCGCAAGATATTACCGCTGCGGCCAGCATATCTGCCGACCCGTTATGGCGCATGCCGTTTTGGGAGCCTTACGAGGATCAGATCGAGCCGGGGATCGCTGATCTGGATAACGCACCCGCTGGCGGAATGGCGGGCGCGATTACGGCGGCATTATTCCTTCGGCGGTTCGTTGAAAACACCACTTGTTTCGCGCATTTGGACATCTATGGATGGACACCTGTGGCCAAACCGGCCCGTTCAAAAGGCGGGGCATGCCAGTCCGTTCGGACGTTGTTGGCGGTTATTGAAAAGCGGGTAAGGTGATGGATACACGCCGTATTCCGGTGCGCCATGATTTGGCGGCTGAACATTTGCGCGGGCAGGTGAATGTCGAAAAATTCGTTGAAGGCACGCCGATGGCGGTGGGGGCATCAATGATTAATCTGGTGCGGAACGCGGACCCTAGCACCAATTTGGCGACGCAACTTTTGTACGGCGAGGGGTTCATTGTTTACGATGAAATTCCGGATATGGGGATGGCTTGGGGGCAGTCTGAACGGGACGGGTATGTGGGATATGTGCCCAGCGCCGGATTGATTGCGCCGCTGGAAGGGCGCGTTGAACAGGTTACGGCCCTGTCCGCGCTCGTTTTCAGTTCACCGGATTTCAAGTCGCAGTTGCTGGGTTCGTATTCGCTTGGTTGCCGCGTTGCGGTCCAGAGCGAGGAGAACGGGTATGCTCGGCTGGGCGAAAATATTTACACGCCGCTGATAAATCTGGCACCGGTTACGGGCGATTTTGTCAGCGTGGCCGAGAAATTTATCGGGTCCCCGTATCTTTGGGGTGGGCGCAGTTATTTCGGGCTGGATTGCTCGGGGTTAGTGCAGCTTGCTTTGCAGGCGGTCGGGGTGGATGCGCCAAGGGATACCGATATGCAGGCTGGGGAACTTGGGTCTGCGGTTGCGGGGGCGTTGCTGCGCGGTGATTTGGTGTTTTGGGATGGGCACGTGGGGATCATGCTGGACGGAGAAAACCTGCTGCATGCGAATGTGCATCACATGGCGGTTGTGTCAGAGCCGCTTGTGGATGTTACCGCGCGGGCGGCGGGTGAAATCACCGCGACGCGCCGACTTTAACCGTTTTCACGCAATACCCTACCTGCCAGATAAAGCGACCCGCAGATCAGGATGCGGGCGGTTGGGTCTTTGGAAGTGATCGCGTTAACGGCATCTGTGACGGATATGGCTTCCTCGGATATCATCCCGACTGACCTTGCCGCGGCGACAGTTTCGGAGGCTTTCAGCGTGGCGACTTCGCCTTCGATTGATACGCCGAACAGCCCCTTCGAAATTTCGGCTAGCGGGGCTAGATAGCCCGTAATGTCTTTGGTATTTAGCATACCGCATATCAAATATGTCGGGCGGTTGTGCAACCTTTGCAAAGCCTCGGCCAACGCTTGACCTGCGGCGGGATTGTGACCTCCGTCAAGCCATAGTTCGGCTGGACCCGCCGCTTGGACCAATGGTCCTTGGCGCAGGCGTTGCAGGCGGGCGGGCCATTTGGCGGTTGTTATTGCGGCCTCGCAAGCGGCTTCGGGTTTGCCGAGCGCGCGCAGGGTGGCGATGGCGGCCCCTGCGTTTTGGACTTGGTGGGCGCCGATCAGGTTGGGTAGGGGCAGATCCAGAAGGCCGTTTTCGTCTTGATAAACCAGCCGCCCGTTTTCTTCCCAGACTTGCCATTGCTGCCCGTGGATCAACAGGGCCGCGCCGACTTTGGCGGCGACCGCTTCGATCACTTCAAGGGCCGCGTCTTCCTGTGGGCCGACAACGCAATAGACGCCACGCTTCAGGATGCCGGCTTTCTCGGCAGCGATTTCCTCGATGGTTTCGCCCAAGTATTGTGTGTGGTCGATGCTGATCGGGGTGATCACGCACAGGCGCGGAACCTCGACCATGTTGGTGGCATCAAGGCGGCCGCCGAGGCCGGTTTCCAGCAATGTGTATTCGGCGTCGGTACGCGAAAAGGCCAGGAAGGCGGCGCAGGTGGTGATCTCGAAATAGGTGATGGTGATGCCGTCGTTCGCAGCAACGCATTCGTCTAGAACTTCGTTTAACGCCTCTTCCGTGATCAGCTCGCCAGCCAGCAGGATACGTTCATGAAAACGCGCAAGGTGGGGCGAGGTGTAGGCGTGTACGCGCTCCCCGTCAGCCTCTAGGCCTGCGCGGATCATTGCTTGTGTGGACCCTTTGCCATTGGTGCCCGCAAGATGAATTACCGGTGGGAGGCGTTTTTCGGGGTTGCCCAATGCGTCCAGCAGCCGGACCATGCGGTCCAGCGTCAGGTCGATGATCTTGGGGTGGAGCGACATCATCCGCTCTAGAATAATGTCGCTATGGCTCATTTCGCGGCCTTAGTTTCCGTGGCATCGGGTTTGGGTAAATCACCCATCACTTGCGGTGTTTTCTTCATTAACATCCGTATAATCGTCACCAGCTCGTGCTTCATGTTTTTGCGGTGAACAACGGCGTCCAGAATGCCGTGATCCAACAGGTATTCGGCGCGCTGGAATTCCTCGGGTAGTTTTTCGCGGATCGTTTGCTCGATCACCCGCGCACCCGCGAAACCGATCAGGGCGTTTGGTTCGGCGATATGGACATCGCCGAGCATCGCATAGGAGGCCGTAACGCCGCCGGTTGTCGGGTGGGTTAGAACAACGATGTAGGGCAGGCCTGCCTCTTTCAACATTTGCACCGCGACGGTAGATCGGGGCATTTGCATCAGGGCCATGATGCCCTCTTGCATACGCGCGCCACCAGCGGCCGAAAACAGCACCAGCGGGGCTTTTAGCTTAACGGCACGTTCGGCGGCGGCGATGATCGCGTTGCCAACGTGCATCCCCATGGAGCCACCCATGAACGAAAAATTCTGCCCTGCACAAACGACTTTCATGCGGCCCATGTCGCCTTCAACCACCAGCATGGCGTCATGCTCGCCGGTCTTTTTACGGGCGTCGCGGATGCGGTCAGGGTATTTTTTCTGGTCTTTGAAATGCAGTGGATCGGCAGGGGGATCCTTCACTTCGATTTCGACAAACAGACCACCGTCGTACATGGTTTTAAACCGTGCGCGGGGGGTGATGTGCATGTGGTGGTCACAAGACGGGCAGGTATTCAAAGCCTCTGATAGTTCGCGGTGGAACAGCATGGTTCCGCACTCGGGGCATTTAGTCCACAGGTTGTCCGGCGTCTCGCGACGGGAAAAAATCGAGTTGATCTTTGGACGGACGTAATTTGAAATCCAGTTCATGTGCCAATCGGCCCCTTTTGCTGCTCTTTAGCTTAATTAATCCGGCACAGGCGGGATTGCAACGTCAGAGCCGCCGCCTGCGCATGATTACCATGAAAATACCGTAGCCAACCAGCATCGAGGCCAGCGAGATCAACATCGCGGATTTCATCTGCGGGCTTTGCATGTCGGCACTATAGAGATAAAAGCTCATCCCGCTTAGCTGCCCCGGGGTATTCATGAACAGCATTACCACCAGATTATTGGCAAAATGCAGCCCCATTGCGGGGGCGAGCGAGCCAAAGCGGGCCGTTACATCTGCAAGGATCAACCCCATCAGCCCTGTAATCGCGACGACAATCCATGCATTGTTGCCGAAAAGGGTGGGGTTGAAATGGGCGAGTCCGAATATCGCCGAGGGTAGCACCCACCAGACCCAGCGGCTTTTGAACCGTGCGGCAAGTTGCTGTTGCAAATAGCCGCGAAAAACCATCTCTTCGGCGGTGGTTTGCAGGAACAGGATAAATAATGCGGGGGCTAGCCAGATTAACCATTTTATAAGCGGCATTTGCTGGATCAGATCGGCCGTGAAAAAGGTTGTTGTTGCGTCGATCACGCCCAGTGCCAGAATAATTGCGGCGGCGCCCCGCCATAATCGCCAGTCTATCCGGCCTGTCGGGCCAAGCAGGGTGCGCAATGGGCGTTTGTGCAAGAACCGCAGTATCAGCCAAAGCGCGGGGATCATGGTCGCGATCAGGGTTAACATCGCGAATGTGGCGAATATGGTGCGGCCTTTTTGGACTTCGCGCATCAGGCTCGCGCCTAGGCCCGGCTCGATATACTCGCCCAAAAACGCTGTTCCGATGCCTAACAAAAGCGATGTCAGCAGGAATAATGTGAAAACCAGCACCAAGCCCAGAATCGTGCGCCACACTTCGGAGCGCGCTTGGGCGGGGGCGATGAAGGCTTGAAAAGCGGGGGAAAGGTGGGGAAACATGGGGGCTCCGAATAAAAGTCAGAGGGTAACCTTGGAAAATTCGCTTAGCAATGCTTGAGATTTCCGGTCGCAATCCCTATTGCTGGTTTTAACAGAATGCACCCAACAGGAGTTGCCCGAAATGAATTCCGGACCTATCGATAAATCCAACCTTCCCAGCCGCCATGTAACCGAGGGGCCGGAGCGTGCGCCGCACCGCTCCTTCCTTTACGCAATGGGGCTGACGGATACAGAAATCCACCAGCCTTTGGTCGGGGTTGCGACGTGTTGGAATGAAGCGGCACCGTGTAATATCGCGCTGAACCGTCAGGCACAGTCGGTCAAGACTGGCGTCAAAGTTGCCAAAGGTACCCCGCGCGAGTTTACCACGATTACCGTGACCGACGGTATCGCGATGGGCCATGAGGGGATGCGGTCATCCTTGGTTAGCCGCGATGCGATTGCCGATACGGTCGAGCTGACGATGCGTGGGCATTGTTATGACGCGCTGGTCGGGTTGGCGGGGTGCGATAAATCCTTGCCGGGCATGATGATGGCGATGATTCGCCTTAACGTACCGTCGGTGTTCCTCTATGGCGGGTCTATCCTGCCGGGCCGTTTTGAGGGCAGGGACGTGACCATTCAGGATGTATTCGAGGCTGTTGGCCAGCATCAAGCAGGCAACATGTCTACCGAGGATTTGATGCGCCTTGAAGCCGTGGCTTGCCCATCTGCCGGCACTTGTGGCGGCCAGTTCACAGCCAACACAATGGCATCGGTTTCCGAGGCGATTGGTTTGGCCCTGTTCCAGTCCGCAGGCGCACCAGCCCCGTATGAAAGCCGCGATGCATTCGGCGTGGCTTCGGGCGAGGCGGTGATGAACCTGCTGCGCCTCAACATTCGGCCGCGCGATATTGTTACGCGCAAGGCGCTGGAAAACGCGGCGCGGATTGTTGCTTGTACGGGTGGCTCCACCAACGCGGGGCTGCATCTGCCAGCGATTGCGCATGAAGCGGGCATTGATTTTGACCTTGAGGATGTATGCGACATCTTCCGTGACACACCGTATTTCGTCGACCTGAAACCGGGTGGGAAGTATGTGGCCAAGGACTTGTTCGAGGCAGGCGGCATCCCGATTGTCATGCGCGAGCTGGGCCGAGCAGGCCTGTTGCACGAAGAATGCATGACCGTTTCGGGCCGCACAATTGGCGAAGAAGTTGACCGCGTCGCGGGCGAGGCTGACGGCAAGGTTATCTATGCCATCGAAAACCCGATCTCTAAAACGGGTGGTGTTGTCGGGCTGAAGGGCAACCTTGCACCTGATGGGGCGATCGTGAAAATCGCCGGTATGACCGAAGAAGAAACCGTATTTACCGGCCCTGCGAATGTGTTTGAATGCGAAGAAGATGCGTTCGAGGCCGTGCAGAACCGCACCTATAAAGAAGGCCAGGTTCTGGTTATCCGTAACGAGGGCCCCGCAGGTGGTCCAGGCATGCGCGAGATGTTGTCGACAACCGCCGCACTTTCCGGACAAGGCATGGGCAAGAAGGTGGCCCTTATCACCGACGGTCGTTTCTCGGGTGCGACGCGCGGTTTCTGCGTGGGTCACGTGGGGCCAGAGGCCGCGCATTGTGGGCCGATTGCACTGGTTAAAAACGGCGACATGATTACGCTGGACGCGCATAAGGGCGTGATCTCGATTGATGTGTCGGACGAAGAAATGGCCAAACGCAAGGCTGAATGGAAAGGCCCGCGTGAAACGATCTATGGAGCAGGCTCGTTGTGGAAATATGCGCAACTGGTTGGCGGTGCCAATAAAGGCGCTGTGACGCATCCGGGCGCAAAGTTCGAAAAACACATTTATGCGGACCTTTAAAACGCTGACCAAAGGGGCGGCGTTGGTCGCTCTTTCTGTTGTGGTTGCTTGCACGGGTGTGGTGCAGGATACCGCGACAGGGCCGACGCCCATTCCCAAAGCGGTGCTGGTAAGTGCTGGGGATGTGGCGGTTGTGATCGCCGCCCCCGACGGGTTCTGCATTGACCGCGCCACGATTACCGAGAACACGAACGGGGCGTTCATGTTCTTAAGCGATTGCCGTGTCGTTGCCAGCACCGGCAAAGCGGCGCGGGTGCCGATTTCGTATATTCTGACGTCCAGCATTTCCCCTACGGGTTTGGCGGGCAGCGAAAACGGGATGAAGCCAGCGCTTGAAGCCTTGGGGCAGTTCTTGGCGACTCCGGTCGGGGTGTTTACGCTGGGTAAAAGCCATGTGGTCGGGGCGGTTAGCATCCTTCAAACCAAACAAACGAACACGGCATTGTACTTGTTGGTCGAGGATAAAGAATTCAGTGATGACGCTGGCGTCTCAAGCCGATATTGGCGGGCATTCACCGAGGTAAACGGGCGGTTGGTTGCGTTGTCGGTGACCGGATATTCCGGTTCCGACCCCGAAGAAAAACGCGGCCTGCGGATTATTCGCGCATTTATGCAGGCCGTCGTCGATGCGAACGTGGCATTGTGAGCCTGTTCGGAAAATCCAGAACTACGCCGGTTTTGCCGGTGATCGATGTGCCGGAAGGGTTTCATGTGCCCCCCAAGACGCAGTGGGGCTTCACGCCTAGCTTGCAAAATGGCGTTACGCAGGGCGGTATTTCCGGCAATATCCTGACCGGAACAGCACTTGGCCCGCATGTGACGCTGCACCATGGCGGGGACGGGGCGCAGTTTTCCATCCAGCAGACGGATGATTACGGCACGGGGCTGGTCTTCGATTTCGGGGATTTCGAAAGCGATTTTTTCTCGCTGGCGTTCGAGCTGCCGCTTGAGGGTGTTCTGGCGCTGGGCCGACAAGATTTGCTGCGGTTTGTCCTGCGCTCGCAGGCGAATGAAACGTTTCAGGCCTATGCGCGCCTGAACCTGTGCCATGGCCCCAATACCGAGCAGGTCGTGCGGATGATCGACATCGGGGCGGGCGAAAGCTTTGCCGAGTTTGATATTTTTTATACCGAGTTTGAACCGAAACGTGCAACCAGCGCGTGGATTGACCTGATAATCAACGACCCTGCACATAAACGCATCACGCTGGAAGAGGTGATTATTTTGCGCCGCGCACGGGCCAGCCTGTAGTTTTGGTTGATTGGTGGATTCGGGCGGACTACCCTTCGGGCAAATTTTAATTTTACGAGGCATTATTTATGAAATTTCTTTTTGGTAAATCTGTTTTGGTGTTGTCCATTTTGGCCACTCCGGTGCTGGCGCAATCAACGCCCTGCGGCGGTTCTTTTTCCAGTTTCCTAAAGGGCGTGCGGGTCGAGGCATTGGCCGCAGGCTATTCACAACAAGCGACGGATGCGGTGCTGAATTCGGCGCAACTAGACCCCAAGGTTTTGTCGCGGGATCGGGCGCAAGGGGTTTTTAAACAGACATTTCTGGAGTTCTCGCAACGCTCCATCAGTAGTTACCGCATGACAAACGGGGCGAAAAATATGGATCGCTATGCGTCTGTGTTTGACCGCGCGCGGCGTGAATTCGGCATTCCAGCCGAGGTGATTACCGCCTTTTGGGCGCTGGAAACGGATTACGGCGCGGTGCAAGGCGATTTCAACACCGTGAACGCGCTGGCGACCTTGGCGCATGATTGCCGCCGCCCGCATCTGTTCCGCCCGCAGCTGTTGGCCGCGATAGAGATGGTCGAAAATGGAGACCTTGATCCGGCGACAACCACGGGCGCTTGGGCGGGGGAAATCGGGCAGGTCCAGATGTTGCCGGAAGACATCTTAACCAAGGGTGTGGATGGTGATGGCGATGGGCATGTGCGCCTGAAGACCAGTTCACCGGATGCGATTTTGACGGCGGCGAACCTGCTCAACGCGCTTGGCTGGCAGGCAGGCGAACCTTGGTTGATCGAGGTGACGGCGACGCGCAATGTGCAGTGGAACAAGTCTGGCCTGCACACAAAACTTCGCGTTTCAGAATGGGAGGCCATGGGCCTGCGTGCGCGTAACGGCAACATGCCATCGGGCCGGGCAGAGGCGTCATTGTTGGTGCCACAAGGGCGCCTTGGTCCTAAGTTTTTGGCGTTCCGCAACTTTGATGTTTATCTGGAATGGAACCGGTCGTTCATCTATTCGACCACAGCGGCGTATTTGGCCACACGTCTGGGCGGGGCGCCGCGATATGATGCAGGCACGCCGGATCAGGGGTTGAATGACGCACAAATGAAACAGTTGCAGAAGATTTTGGCGGCACGCGGCTACGACGTTGGCAAGATTGACGGTATTTTGGGGGCAAGGACACGCAATGCGGTTCAGGCCGAACAAACCCGTATGGGCCTGCCTGCCGATGCATGGCCTACGCCATCGTTCTTGGCGCGGTATTAAGGCAGGCTTGCGTATTTAACCAACTCGAACTGAAGCGCGGATGCGGTTTTCTGGATGTCGCCAATACGGTCGATGTAGATTTTTCTGATGGCCTCGTCGGGTTCGTTCGCCAGAAGTTCCAGAAGTTCCTTGATCTCGTCATCCAGCGCGTCGATCTCACGATCAATTTCGTAGTAGCGAAGTCCGAAGAAGTTCGCCAGCCGCAACTCGCTTATCTGATTGGGCGCGCACACGTTGTTCAACTCGCTTCCACGCAGGCCAGTTTTATAGGCGTTGGGCGCGGTGCAATACTGCTTCAACCCCTGAATGCGCCCCTGTAGCCAAACAGTCGTGTTGGGCGCGATGCCATATTCACCACAGGAATCGCGGTGCTCGTTAATATAGCTGTCCGCGCGGCCCCGCACCCCGTCATTATACCCGATGGTTTCCCAGTTACCGGCGCGACATGCCTCTTCGGTTAGACTGGCGCAGGCCATCAGGAAAACCAGAGGGGAAATGGTGAGAATTTTTATGGACATATCGGAGACCTTGGTTGTGGCTTATATATCTAGCATATATCACGTTATTCATTGTGGGTAGATCACATTTTGGTATTGTCACCGTTTGAATGTAGCTATCACGCGCGATGCGAAACTTGATGAAAGACAGGAAATATACGTTTGTTTTCAACGGTATCATGGCGAATGACAGGGTGGATGCTGATCGGAGCAATCGGCGTGTTCTCGCTGTTGTTCCTTGCCGTCCCTGAAATCGATCTGTGGTTTTCGGCATTATTCTTCGATGAGGTAGATCAGTTTTCCTACGCACCGAATGCTCTTTTCAAGATCATCCGCTATTTTTACATGTACGGTCTGGCGTTGGTGGCGTTGCTAACGGTTTCCATATTTATCCGCAGTCTTTCAATTGGCGAACGCCGTGCGGTTTCGCTTAATGTCTGGGGGTTTATGGTTGCCAGTTTTGTGGTCGGACCGCTTGTTTTGGTGAACGGAATCCTCAAAACCTTTTGGGGGCGGGCGCGACCAGCTGATGTTGAGTACTTCGGAGGTTCGAAAATCTTCACGCCGCCGATGGTGATTACGGACCAATGCGACCTGGACTGTTCGTTTGTCTCGGGCGAAGTCAGTGCGATTGCGACGGCTTTAATCGTGCTGGCGATTGTTCTTTGGGCCAACATGACGGCGCGGTGGCGGGCGATCAGTCTTTACGTGGTGTTACCGATGTCGCTGGTGGGCATGGCGTTACGGATCATCACGGGGCGACATTTTCTAAGCGATATGATTTTCGGAGCGCTTTATTGTGCGCTGATTATCTGGGTCTTTTACAGGGTTTTCAAAATGGTCGAGCATCGCCATGAACTGACATGGACCAACTTCAAAAAAGATATGTCAAAGGCATAAGGCACGAACGAAGGCGCGGTCTCCGGGGTTGTGTATCTGGGTTGCCGCGGTTTCGGGGCTCATCCAGATGGCGGTGTGACCTAGCTCGGAAGGTTCCGATTTCTGGATAACGGCACGGCACTCAAAGATGTGGCAAACTTTTCGGGCGTGCAAATCGTATTCCGGCATATAGGTGTAAAACATGAATGCCCCGAGTTTGCGTTCAATTGTAATCGTCCAACCCGTCTCCTCGAACGCTTCGCGGTGTAGCGCTGTTGTGGCGTTTTCGCCCGGATCAATGCCGCCACCCGGCAGTTGGAATTCGTTAAAAGGGGCGCTTTGATGTGTCAGCAGTAAATCCCGCCCGCGCCGGATGATGCCGTAAGCACCGGGGCGATTGGTGTAGGAAATGCCGTGAACGGGGGGCGTGCCAAATCTTCTCATGTCTATCGGTAGATCATATTGTGAATTAAATTGCACGTCGCATTTGCACTTGGGGGCGGGAAGGCATACTTAGCGTCGCAGTACCGACAAAAGGACAATCGCCATGACCACTGCCAATCAAATCATCTGGGATGACACGGTTTTGCCGTTTCAATTGGATAACGCCGATGTGCGCGGGCGCGTGGTGCGGCTCGATGGTGCGTTGGACGAAATTTTGGGGCAGCATAATTACCCGACATCGGTTGCGGGACTGGTTGCCGAGGCCGTGTTGCTGACCGCGATGATAGGTCAGACGATTGGCCTTCGCTGGAAGTTGTCGTTGCAGATACGCGGTGACGGGCCGATCCGGCTTATTGCCACGGATTATTACGCGGCGTCAAAGGACGGCGAGCCTGCGAAAATTCGCGCTTATGCCGGTTTCGATGCAGAACGGATTGCGGCATCCGATAGCACTCCTTTCGAGAATATCGGCAAGGGTCTGTTCGCGGTTCTTATTGACCAAGGGGCCGGTATGCAGCCCTATCAGGGGATTACACCGCTGGCGGGTGGTTCGCTGGCGGCGTGTGCGGAAACGTATTTTGCCCAGTCAGAACAACTACCTACGAAGTTCGCGATTGCAGTTGGCGAGGCCGAAGCACCCGGAGAGGGGGCGGTTTGGCGCGGTGGGGCGATAATGTTACAGCATATGCCAAAGGCCTCGCCTCACGCCAAAGATGCACCGAGCAATGACGATGCTTTGCTGGCCGCGCAGGATTTGGTTGACGGGGACGCGGCCGAGAACTGGAACCGCGTTTCGATCCTGCTGGATACGGTCGAGGTGACCGAATTGATAGGCCCGCATGTGTCGCCTGATACGCTGCTTGTACGACTGTTTCACGAGGAAGAACCAAGAATATTCGATGCGCAACCGGTGAAGTTTGGCTGTACTTGTGGCCCCGAAAAGGTGGAGCAAACGATGTCGATTTACTCGGCCAAGGACATCTCGCATATGACCAACGAGGCGGGGAAAGTTACCGCGGATTGCCAGTTCTGCGGTGCGCATTACGAGTTCGAACCCGAGGCTTTGGGCAAGGACGCCAAGCGTTAACCTTTGTCCGGTGAGCTGTTTTTCGTGATGCACAACCCGTACACAATGCGTACACAACCCGTACATACGATTTGAGCCGCTCTGGCGTTAACCTTTTGGCCGCCGATATGAAACCGGCGGCCAAGGGCAATCAATTTTGCCGGTTTAATTCGCGACAAGCTCGACGGTTGATCCGCCTTCCATCACCACGACGATCCGGGTGCCGTCTTTGAAGACGTAAGGGTCAAGCACGCCATCGTTTAGCGGGATCAAACACTCATGCAGATGTATTTCATTTCCAGATAATCCTCGACGCCGTGGTGGGAGCCTTCGCGCCCTTGGCCGGATTGTTTAACGCCGCCAAACGGGGCGACTTCGGTTGAAATGATGCCGGTGTTGACGCCGACGATGCCGTATTCCAACTCCTCGGCTACGCGCCAGACGCGGCTTAGGTTGTTGGCGTAGAAGTATGCGGCGAGGCCGAAGATTGTGTCGTTGGCCTGCTGGATCACGTCGGCTTCGTCTTTGAATTTGAACAACGGGGCGACGGGGCCGAAGGTTTCGTCGTTGGCAACCTGCATTTCGCGGGTAACGCCCGTCAGGATCGTTGGCTGGAAGAAGGTTCCGCCCAGCTCGTGACGCTTGCCGCCGACGGTGATTTTTGCACCTTTGGATACAGCGTCGGCGATATGAGCCTCGACTTTGCTCACGGCCGCTTGGGTGATAAGCGGGCCGGTTGTGACACCCTCGTCAAAACCGTCGCCTACGTTCATTTTGGCCACAGCGGCGGCCAGCTTTTCGGCGAAGGCGTCATACACGCTTTCTTGCACGTAAATCCGGTTAGCGCAGACACAGGTCTGGCCGTTGTTGCGGTACTTCGAGATCATTGCCCCCTCAACCGCGTCGTCGAGATTGGCGTCGTCAAATACGATGAACGGAGCATTCCCGCCCAGTTCCATCGACATTCTCATGACCTGATCCGCCCCTTGGCGAAGCAAGATGCGGCCCACGGCGGTCGAGCCTGTGAAGGTCAGCTTGCGGACTTTCGGGTTGGAGGTGAACTCCTTCCCGATCTCGGAACTGCGGTTGGTTGTGACCACGGAAAACACGCCAGCGGGTACGCCTGCGCGTTCGGCTAGTACAGCCATGGCGAGGGCGGAAAGCGGGGTGTCCTCGGCGGGTTTGGACACAAACGTGCAACCTACGGCCAGCGCGGGGGCGACCTTGCGGGCGATCATGGCGTTGGGGAAATTCCACGGCGTGATGGATGTCGCTACGCCAATGGGCTGTTTTAGCACCATGATGCGTTTGTCTTCTTGGTGGCCGGGAATTGTCTCGCCGTAGATGCGCTTGGCTTCCTCGGAAAACCACTCGATGAATGACGCGCCGTATATGATTTCACCCTTGGCCTCGGCAACAGGTTTACCCATTTCGGCGGTCAGGATCATTGCTAGATCATCGGCGTTTGCGATCATCAGATCGTACCATTTGCGCAAAACTGCACCACGGTCTTTGCCGGTGCGTTTGGCCCAGGCCTTTTGCGTGGCATAGGCGGCATCAATGGCGCGGGCGGCCTCGGTTGCGGACATGTTGGGGACGGTGCAGATCACGTCACCGCGCGCGGGGTTTGTCACATCGAAGGTTTCGCCGCTGTCGGCGTCAACCCACTCGCCATTGATATAGGCTTGGGTGCGCAGGAGGGTCGGGTCGTTGAGTTTCGAGCTTAGGTCGGTTGCGTCTAACATTTCGGGAGTCCTCGGGTTGGGCACAGCACAGCTGTTGCGTCAGATTGTTGACGCAAGGGGAGCATATTCGCGCGGGGCCTACAAGGCTGTAATGCCGCGTTTCTTATCCAAAAACCATTACGGCTAATGCGACGGCAACGATGGCCAGAAGCCCTGATGTGCGGCCAACGACTTCAAAGTAGGATGGCGGCGGAACCCCTGCCTTCGCCGATTTTTTGGCGACGACCATCAGGAAGACGCTGATCGCCATCATTGTGGCCGCGACTAGCAGTTTTACATAGAATAAAGCGCCAAGTAGGGTTGGGTCCACGTTCTGAGTCATTAACAATCCGGTGATCCACAACAGGCTTATGCCGGACAAGGCGAATAGCCCGAAGATAGGCTTGATGGCCTTGATTGTATCGGACGGCGGCCCCCCTCCTGCGCGTTTATGTGCGATGGCGGCGGCCATGCTGCCAAGGCCTGCTCCGGCACCCAGCATCAGGCCGA
>CAKZNY010000318.1 GCA_937132145.1 uncultured Paracoccaceae bacterium
AGCGTAAGGCGATGATGGTTGCTGCGATGTGCCACGTGGCTTCGTAGCTTGTGTCAGTTTTGTCGTATCGTGTATTCACACCCCTGAACTCCTTGATTTTGCTGAAGTAGTTCTCGATCCGCTGCCTGGCAGGGCATGAATATGCCCGAGAAGGAGGTGTCGCCACTTGTGTCAACGCCGGAGTAAAATAGCACCACTCGCCGGAGCGAAAGTGCACCACTTGTCTGGAACCAGCCGGAGTAAAACTGCGCCACTTTTTCGGGCATAGGTTTGTCCATAGACCCGCATGGCGGAGTGCTCTCATATGGCGACGAAGCTGTGCGGGGCTGTGGTCAAACCGGGTTGGGGTGTTTGTTGTTTAGGCTTTGCCCGACTGGCGGCTGTGTTTGAGGCGGTAGCTCTCGCCGTTCATTTCCAGAATGTGGACATGGTGGGTCAGCCGGTCGAGAAGCGCGCCCGTCAAACGTTCGGAGCCAAAGGTACTGGTCCATTCGTCGAACGGCAGGTTGGACGTCACGATGGTTGATCCGCGCTCGTAACGTTGCGAGAAGACCTCAAACAGCAGTTCCGCACCGGTTGGCGACAGTGGCACATATCCCAGCTCATCCGCTGCCCGGTAGGGCATGCTTGCATGCCTGAGAGGGGATGATCAGCAGGCTGTATTTGCTCAGTTGTTTCTGCAGGCGCAGCAGGCGTTTCTCATCGCGAGCTTCGAGGAGTTCGTGCACCAACGCCGATGCAGTGATGAAGCCGACGGCCAGGCCCTTCTGACCGTTGCCTGACAGGTGAATGCTTGCATTCACCGAGAAGAGGGCCGCCAGCCCAAGGCCGAGGCCAATATGCGTCTTGCCAGTACCGCTGTTGCCGACGGCGATGATATTCTCGTTCCTGGTGATGTAATCACAGCGGGCCAGTTCCATCACCAGCATCTTGTTCAACGAGGGCATAGCCTTGAAGTCGAAGCTGATCCGTTGCCCGGCAGTGGTTTGCTTGCAAACCATAAGAGGGGAGACTTTTGACTGCCGGGAACTTTGCCGCCTTCCTTCTCGGCGATTTTACAAATCACCTGCCAGGCAGTGGATACGCCGTTCCACCATACGCCGCTCTCGGTCGATGAGTTCGAGCTCGGCGAGGCGCAAAAGATAGCGGGAATGATCAATGCCTTCAGCCGCGCATTGTTTGGCAACTTTGTCATACTCACGCAGGAAAGTCGGCAGGCGCAGGGCCTTTAGGTGGTGGGCCAGTAACAGCTGGGGTGTGTCGGTCATGACCTGCCTCCTGACAGAAGTGCCATGTAATCGCGCGCGGATGTGACGGCGACATGGGCTTTGGGCAGATATGGGTAAACCGTCATATCCAGCCGGGGCGGTCTGCGTTCGATCCGGCACAGAACTAGATGCTTCACCGCATCCACTGCCTGGCAGGGTATGCGCAGCATGCCTGAGAAGGAAAGCCAATGGTGCCCCGTTCAAGCGCGCTTTGCACCCCGGCTTCCACGTCCGTGATCCGGAATGTCTCCAGCAGCCGCAAAACCTGAACGAACTCGCGTTTACCCTTCTTACCCATGCGGGCCTCCATAAGGCGACGCAGGGTGAGAAAGGCTTCGGGCAGTTTCCAATCAGCCAGTGGGGCAGCCTGATCAAGCGCATTTGTCTTCTGTTCGATCAGCGCCAGATAATGAAGCGGATCATAGACATAATCCTCCTTCTCCCAGGACCGGACATGGCGGGCAATGACTTCAGCCCCGCAGGCAATTACCACCTCATGCACATAGCCCCGCACCAGAACCTGCTGATGGCCGTAGGCTGTCGGAACAGAATAATCATTACCGCGATAGCGCACGAGGGACAGTGAACTGACCCGAACAGATTGTTTGTCACAGGCGTCATAGGGGACAACTGGCAAAGGCTGAAACCGTTCCGCATCTGCCACAAACCGCTCCCCAATCGTGCCTTTGTGACCGCGCAGTTTGTCATCCATGCGCTTGCGGCATTGTTCGGCCAGATGCGCATTGAGATCATCGAAGCTGGCAAACCGGGGTTTTGGAACCATGAAGTTCCCCTCTCATGGTTTGAAGGCAAACCACTGCCGGGCAGCGGGACGGGTGTATCCCACCATCCCCTCGACTTTGCCTTTATCGTTCCCCTTGCCGGGACGGCCAAATCGATCCTCAAACAGATAATGGGATACCAGCTCTGAGAACACCCGGGTTCGTTTGCGCTTTCCATCCCCCAGAATGCGGGCAACTGCGATCCGCGTATTGTCATAGAGAATGGAAACGGGAACGCCGCCGAAGAACGCAAACGCCTCGACATGTGCATCACAGAACGCTTCCGTCGTCTCTGCTGGGTACGCCTTCACAAAACACGCATCTGAATGCGGTAGGTCCATCACCAGAAAATGGATCTTGCGCTCAACCACTGCCCGGCAGGCGATGCTTGCATCGCCGAGAGGGGCCGCCGATGACGGCAAGCGCCTCACCAAAGTCAGCCTGAGCATGCCCCCCTCTCGCGCATGCAAGCATGCGCTGCCGGGCAGCGGGACGGATGCGACAGTGGCACGAACATCTCACGCTGACGCTGTTTGGCCGCGAAAATATAATCCTTCACAATCGTGATGCCGCCTTCAAAGCTATGCTCATCCACTGCCCGGCAGTCGATACGCAGTATCGATGAGAGGGGCGCAGCCGTTCAAATATCCGCTTCGACGTGTGTCGCTGCTTCTTTGGAACCAGCTTGTCCGTTTCAAGGATCTGATTGATAACCCCGATAAAACCATCCAGCTTAGGCCGCCTGATCTCTTTGTCACGCCGATAACCCCCTTCTCGGGTATGTAAACATACCCTGTCAGGCAATGGCCGGGATCGAAAACCTCAGCATCTTCTCAACAGTGCGACGATTGATCCCAAAAATACGCGCTGCTTCTCGACGGCTCATGCCATCAACAAGAACAGCGTGACGAACGCGTCCATACAATTCCACGTGTTTCAATCCCGCCCTCCGCCAAAACGAAGAGCCTAACAGGATAGGCCAATCAGCCCATCTGCGACAAGACAATCTCGCCGCTCACGTGGTGCAGTATTCCACCGGCGTTCTCATGGTCCTCGTCATTCCGATTATGATCTGGAATATCCGCAACTCGGAAAAAGAAATGTAAGGGGCGGTTATGAACGGTATTGCAGGAAAACATTCGGCGCTGACATGGGTGGTAAACCTGTCCGCGCTCCTTCTGGTTATCCTGTGGACGATCCCGACTTTCGGCCTCCTGGTTTCTTCGGTTCGGGACAAAGACCAACTGGCTTCGAGCGGATGGTGGACCGCGCTGACAAACACAGAGCGTAACCTGATCGGACGCACTTCAGATCTGGCAACGCAAGTCGAGGAGGGCGGGGTATTCATCCTTTCGGGTAACCTGTTTGGTGACGAGGAAGGGGAGGTTACGGCCTTTGGATGGCGCTCGCAGGACCCAACCGGGTTTGTGCCAGATTCCGTTGCGGAAATGCGAAATGGGCAAACTATGACGGTTTCCGTAACCGGTGATTATCGCCTCACTTCACCAAATGCATTTACGGGAAGTCGGGGGAAGCGCGTATTCTATACCTCGGTCGAGGCACCAAAATTTACCTTAGATAATTATCGGGAGGTGATATTTTCCGAAGGGCTTGGAAGGTCGTTCCTAAATACCCTGACAGTCACAATTCCAGCGACGATCATTCCGATCCTGATTGCCGCTTTTGCGGCCTATGCGCTGGCGTGGATGGAATTTCCGGGGCGCGCATTATTGCTCGCCACCATTGTTGGACTACTGGTTGTGCCGCTACAGATGTCGCTTATTCCGTTGTTGCGACTTTATACCGATATCGGGATAGGCAAAAGTTATGTCGGAATCTGGCTGGCCCATACCGGCTTCGGGCTGCCGCTTGCTATTTTTCTTTTGCGAAACTATATCGCCGGTCTGCCCCGTGAGGTGATTGAAAGTGCGAAAATGGACGGGGCCAGCGATTTTGACATTTTTCTAAGAATAGTCCTCCCGCTCTCTTTCCCTGCACTCGCGAGCTTTGCCATTTTCCAGTTCCTCTGGG
>CAKZNY010000319.1 GCA_937132145.1 uncultured Paracoccaceae bacterium
TGAGACTGGCTCAGCTACAAGAACTGCGATGGCACGCGCTTTGCAGGAGCACAACGTTACAATTGATGTCGTTCTAGACATTGGTAGCAGGGAAGGCATTTGGAAGGCTGTTGAACAAGGGCTTGGCATCGGGTTCGTGGCTGATTTTGAGTTTGTACCCCATCCAAACCTGCGAGCGATTTCCATTCACGATGCAGATATCAGTACACAGTATTATTTAGCTTACTTAAAGGAACGACAATCTTCACGATTAATTAGTGCATTCTGTGAAGTAACCCAGATCTAGATATCTTTCGAAATACCCCATCTTTGTGCTCTCAAGTGAATGACAGGTTTCAAATATACGTGAAGATCGTATGCCCCCGCACGACGAACGTCCCCTTACCGCCCTTAGTTACCGAACTGCGGGAATGGCACATTGGTCAGTAAGGGCTCAATCCTGCCCGCCCCGCCCTCGTTCTACCTTCAATGCTGAAAACTTGAACTCTGGTATTTTTCCGTAGGGGTCGAGGGCGGAGTTGGTCAGGATGTTGGCGGCTGCCTCGACGTAGGCGAAGGGGAGGAAGACGTTGTCTTCGGCTACGCCTCGGTCGGCGCGGGCCATTATGGTGATGGTGCCGCGGCGGGTGGTTAGGCGGACCATGCCGCCCGGCTCGACGCCTAGTTTTTTCAGTGTTCGGGGGTGGAGGGAGCAGTTTGCTTCGGGTTCCATCGCGTCCAAAACGAATGCGCGGCGGGTCATGGAGCCGGTGTGCCAGTGCTCTAGCTGGCGGCCTGTGATCAGGATGAAGGGGTATTCTGCATCCGGTGTTTCGGCTGGCGATATGATGCTGGCGGGGGTGAAGCGCGCGCGTTTGTCGGGGCGCGGGAAGCCGTCGGTGAACACGATTGCTTGGCCGGGGTCGGTGGGTGAGAGGCTGGGGTAGGTGACGGTTTCGCGCTCCAACCGCTCCCATGTGATGTTGTCGAGGGAGGACATAGTCAGTTTCATCTCGGCGAAAATTTCACGGGGGTGGGTGTAGTTCCAGTCAAGCCCAAGGCGTTTTGCCAGATCAACGGTGATCTCCCAATCGGGGCGTGCTTCGCCCGGGGATGGAACCGCAGCGCGGCCCATCTGGACTTGGCGATTGGTGTTGGTGACGGTTCCGGTTTTCTCGGCCCATGCGGAGGCGGGCAGGATGACGTCGGCGTAGTTGGCGGTTTCCGTCAGGAAGATGTCCTGTACGACGAGGTGGTCGAGTTTGGCGAGGGCGTCGCGGGCGTGTTCGACGTCGGGGTCGGACATGGCGGGGTTCTCGCCGAGGATATACATGCCGTTTATGTCGTCGTTGTGGATCGCGTCGATGATTTCAACGACGGTCAGGCCTTTTTCAGCGCCGAAGTCTTCGCATTGCCAGATGTCGATGAATTTGGCGCGGATCGCATCGTCGGTGACGGTTTGGTAGTCGGGCAGGAACATCGGGATCATGCCCGCGTCGGAGGCGCCTTGGACGTTGTTTTGGCCGCGAAGCGGGTGGAGGCCTGCGCCCGGTTTGCCGACGTTGCCTGTCATCAGGGCCAGTGAAATCAGGCACCGCGCGTTGTCGGTGCCGTGGATGTGTTGCGAAATCCCCATGCCCCAGAAGATCATTGCGGCTTTGGCTGTCGCATATTCGCGGGCGACTGTGCGCAGGGTTTCGGCGTCTATCCCGCAGATCGGGGCCATTTTTTCAGGCGAGAAGTCTTTGAGGTGGGTTTTCATCGCCTCCCAGTTCTCGGTGTATTTGGCGACGTACTCTTTGTCGTAGAGGTTTTCCTCGACGATCACATGCATGATGGCGTTTAGCAGGGCCACGTCGGTGCCCGGTTTGAATTTCAGGCGGTGTTTGGCGTAGCGCCCCAAGCCGACGCCGCGCGGGTCCATGACGATCATGGTGCCGCCGCGCTTGGTGAATTGCTTGAAGTAGGTGGCGGCGACGGGGTGGTTCTCGATGGAATTCGCGCCGATGATGATCGCGCAATCAGCGTTTTCGATCTCGTTGAAGGTGGCGGTGACGGCGGCGGAACCTACGTTCTCCATCAACGCGGCGACGGAGGATGCGTGGCATAGGCGCGTGCAATGGTCGACGTTGTTGTGGCCAAAACCGGCGCGGATGAGTTTTTGGAAGAGGTAGGCTTCTTCGTTACTGCATTTGGCCGAGCCGAATCCGGCGATGGATTTACCGCCTTTGGTGTCGCGAAGATGGGCGAAGCCGTTGGCGGCGACGTCTAGGGCCTCGTCCCATGTGGCTTCGCGGAAATGGGTTAGCGGGTTGCCGGGGTCGACGTTCAGGCCTTTGGCGGGGGCATCTTCGCGCCGGATAAGGGGTTTGGTCAGGCGGTGTGGGTGGGTGATGTAGTCAAACCCGAAGCGGCCTTTGACGCAGAGGCGGGATTCGTTTGCGGGGCCGCCTGCGCCATCCACCCATGCGATTTTGTCGTCTTTTATCTTGAAGGAAAGCAGGCAACCGACGCCGCAATACGGGCAGACGGATTGGACCTCGCGGTCATAATCTTTGCTGTTGCCGTGTTCCATTTCGTCCAAAGCGGTGGCGGGCATCAGGGCGCCTGTTGGGCAGGCTTGCACGCATTCGCCGCAAGCGACGCAGGTGGATTCGCCCATTGGGTCGTTGAAATCGAAGGTGATTTCGGTTGCTCCACCACGGTGCGACATGCCGATCACGTCGTTGACTTGCACTTCGCGACACGCACGAACGCAGAGGTTGCAATGGATGCAGGCGTCGAGGTTGATACGCATGGCAACGTGGCTGGAATCGAGCAGCGGGACCGCGATTTGGGAAGCGGGGAACCGGCTTTCCGAGATGTTCTGTACGCGCGCCATGTCCCACAGATGCGAGGACTTATCGCGTGCCTCTTCCTGGTTGGGCTGGTCTGCAAGCAGCAGCTCCATCACCATCTTGCGAGACTTTTGCGCCCGCTCGGATGCGGTTTTAACGGTCATGCCTTCGGTCGGGGTGCGGATGCAGGAGGCGGCCAATACGCGCTCGCCGTCGATTTCAACCATGCAGGCGCGGCAGTTTCCGTCGCTGCGATAACCGGGTTTATCGGCATGACAAAGGTACGGGATGTCAGTGCCGATGCGTTTGGCGACTTCCCAGATTGTTTCGCCCAAGGAGGCGGTAACCTCGGTGCCGTCTAGGGTGAAGGTGATCTGGTCTGACATCGCATGGCTCCGTGTGGACGGGTTGGAGAAAGTATAACCACACCGCTATCGCGCAAGGAGCGTTTGAAGCGACGTGTACCGCGTGTTTTCCGCCGGTTACCCCGCGGGGATTGTCGCTGTCAGCGAGGGGCGTTCGCGAATTTCGGCTTCCCACGCGGCGAGCGTTGGGTGCGTGTCGCGCCATTTGCGGTCATCGTGGCGGAAATCCACATACCCTAACGCGGCGGCAACGGCGAGGACGGGCAGGTTTTTCTGCTCGTTTAACTGTTTCATCCAGCGGGTTTCGATAGCCGAGAGGGCGCGATCAATCTTTTGCCATTGCGCGTCGAGGTAGGTTTCAAACACCATGCCTTCGGGGCGGATACGGCGCTCGTATGTCATGGAGACAGCGGCGTCCATAATGCCGTCGGCGGTTGCCTCCAGCGTTAGGGCATCCCAAAGCGTGTCGTCTTCGGGGTAAAGTCCGGTGGCAGGGGCGAGGGTGGAAATGTAGCGAGTGATAACGCGGCTGTCGTAAAGATTGGTTCCGTCGGCAAGTTCCAGACACGGAATTTTGCCCAAAGGGTTATGGTTGGGTACAATATCCCCCGATGCGAGCGGGTTGACGGTAACGGGTACGAGTTCGACTTGGTCAAGCAGGTTGGTTTCGCGCAATGCGATTAATACCTTGCGAACGAACGGGGATGCGGCGGCGTAATAGAGCTTCATGAGGGGCCTCGGTTGATTTGGTTCGCGCTAGTCTAGGGCCTCGCGCATCATCTGGGCAAGGGCTGATAGTTCCGAGCCGATGTTTGATGTGGCAAGGCCGTCGGCAGCGCCAAGGCGGGCCGTATCCGGTTTGTTCTGGCCCAGTTTTCTGGTGCTGTCGATTGACGTGATATCAAG
>CAKZNY010000320.1 GCA_937132145.1 uncultured Paracoccaceae bacterium
AACCACGTTCTATCGTTGGTATGATCGGTATTTGACGCGTGGCGAAGCCGGTCTAGGTCACATACCCATAAACAGGATTCCCAAATTGGTCGAAGTGTGATTCACTTCTCCCAAACAATGGAGGTCGATATGGCACGGTTTGATTTAACAGATTTTGAGTGGTCGGTAATCCAGCCTTTGCTGCCGCAAAAATCGCGCGGGGTGAAGCGGGTGGATGATCGCAGGGTTTTGAATGGCATCTTCTGGCGGCTGCGCACCGGCGCGCCCTGGGCGGATATTCCAGCGCGTTATGGGCCGCACACGACCTGTGTCAATCGCTTTAATCGCTGGCGTCGAGCAGGCATATGGGCGATGCTTTTGTGCGAAGTATCAAAGGCTTACCATGGTGATATCCAAATGATCGACAGCTCGTCAATCCGGGTTCACCAGCACGCAGCGAACGGTCAAAAAAAAGCATCCAATCCCGTTGCATGGGCCGTTCACGCGGTGGTTTAACCACGAAAATTCACGCGCTGGTGGATGCTTTGGGTCGCCCGATCCGGTTGAAATTGACCGAGGGACAGGCCCATGACGGGCGCTCTGCGGCGGATATGTTTGGAACGCTTGGGCCGGGATCAGTGCTGCTGGCGGATCGGGCTTACGACAGCGACATGCTGCGTGAAAGGCTCGAAAAGCAGGGCGCATGGGGTAATATTCGTCTGATGCCAAACCGGGTGCGGTTCCCGAGATTTTGCCCCGACCTTTACAAGGAGCGAAACTTTGTTGAGAGGTTCTTCAATAAACTCAAACACTTCCGGGCAATCGCAACCCGATACGATAAGCGTGACGATAACTTCCTCGCATCCGTTCAACTCGCCTCATTGCGTATTTGGTTGAGGTCTTATGAGTCGGTGACCTAGACAGCTTTGAGTGGTCTAGCTCTAAGCATTCCCAATATTCCAATGATGATTTGGGGCAAAAAGACTTAATAAAATGGATCAAAAGCCAAGATGCAGCCCTTGTTGTTTTTGAAGCAACGGGTGCTTACCATCGCAGTCTCGAGGCAGCATTGGCAAAACATAAACACCCCTTTGTAAAGGTAAACCCACGACAGGCCCGGCGATTTGCAGAAGCCACGGGGAGGCTTGCCAAAACAGATCGTGTTGATGCTGCAATGCTTGCAAAAATGGGCGCGGTTCTGGATTTACCCGCACAAGAACCCAAATCTGAAAGCATCAATATTCTCAGAGAGTTGCTAACGGCACGACGCGCGCTCACAAAAGACAATGCAGCAGCAAAAACACGCTCGCAGACAACACTACATGCAGTGCTCAAAATGCAAATTAGGGCACGCCAGAAACAGATAGCCTTGCAGATAAAACAAATCGACAAAATCATTGCCAAAATGATTGATGGAAACGAAGAGCTGTCGCGGAAGTTTGAAATTTTGATCAGCATTCCTGGCATCGGGCAGGCAACGGCATTCTCTATGCTCATCGTCCCTCTCATGATTTGCAAGCAAATCACTGTCGGTCAACGAATGCCTGAACTGGGAACAATGACAGGTAAACAAGCGGCCAGCCTTGCCGGGCTCGCACCCATTTCCCGCCAATCAGGGAAATGGCAAGGCAAAGAACGCATTCAAGGTGGCAGGGCATTCTTCCGCCGCGCAATGTATATGCCAGCCCTTTGCATCATTCGCCATAATCTGAGCAGCAAGCAGAAATACGATCAAATGATTAAACGCGGCAAGCCACCAAAAGTTGCCATAACTGCAATCATGAGAAAGCTGGTTGTACTGGCCAATGTTCTTTTACGGGATGATAGAAAATGGACTGAAAAACCCACTTGACCAACACGGATACTCCTCACGGAGCAGCAAGAACAATCCTGATCTTCTCCTCCGCAGAATACTGCTTGCGGGTGGCTCGCTGGATGTCTTTGACAATCTTCTCCGACGCTGTGCGCCGTGTTCCGGGTTTCTGTCTCATCTTCACTCCTTGGTGGTTACGATGAGACAGAAACCCTCCCTTATTCAATACCGTAAATCTGTTCCATAGGTGCTGACGTCAGACAAGGTAAACCACGTGGCCTCGCCTGATTTATTGCCACCAAAGCGGGCATTAAAGTCGCGCTTGCCGCGACAGGTGCGCAGCAAGCTACTCAGATTTTTCGTTTGCCTGTCCTGTGTGGTCACAATCTGGTTTGCTTTGATACGGATGACAAAGGGGATGTTGTTTTTATGGAGAAAATCCAACCATTGCGCTCCAATGAATTCCCGGTCCGCTAACAGGAACTTGATGGTGGATACCTCGAATACGGATAGATAACGCTCCATCAGAGCAATGCGCTGAGCGGTATCACTGTTGCCAGCACGCCCTAAAACGCTCCACATCAACGGAATACGGTGGCGGCGTGTGACAAGGGCCAAGACCAAAAAGTTGACATGGCGCTGCCCAATCTTCCAATTTGTTCGATCCAGACATAAATACCAGGAGGTGCAGGGTCCGATCATTTTGACAAGCAAGGGTGCCGCCCAATCCGGGCCGAGATCAACATACTGGAAAAAGCGTTGCAGCCGGCGGTATGTGCTTTCAACCTTGGTGTCGGAAGGAAATTCACAGGCGAGATGGCTCAAATTAACCGTTCGGGCATTCACCATTCCCACAACCAAAAGGCACATCGTTTCAAGCCGACTGTTGCTCAACGCTAAATGCGGGGATAATCTCTCCTTGAGGGTTGTCAGGGCTTTGTTGAACATCAGGAGGACCTTTTTTAGCGATAAGAGTCCTCCCGTAAATCATAATCGGGCACCCTCAACCACCCTACTGTCGTGTAGTATGAGAAGCAGCTACAGACGATGGCGGCTAGGACGAAAGACTATGTCAGGACAAAGCTGCCGTGCCTCATAAATTCGTGTGCCAACGCCAATCCCAAACGCCTTTGCCTCGTAGCTTGCAGCAACAACTGCACCTGATTCTGCTGATATGGCAGTGATTGCGAGAGGACGCCCTCGTAACGATGGATCGGCCTGCTGTTCCACACTAGCAAAAAAGCTATTCATATCAATGTAGAGAGTGCGAAACGGTGTCATACAGAAAATCCAGCTTGTCTAAGGTGATTAATGTTCCTACTTTGTTCCTATGGTCGAACGCAAGAAACATCTTACCAATGTTGCCTTTGGGGGCGCATGGTCCGAACAGCTTATCGAGGATGATGCGCTTAATAGCGTGATGTCGGTGCTGCAAAAGGCGTGTGATGAGTGCGCGGATCGGGATGTTAATGACCGAGCCTTGATTGATGCTCTGAGCTATGTCCGCAGTAATGTGGAGAAAGGGCCAATGTTGGTTGAGGGATTGCAAAAAGCATTGTTGGAACCGAACCCCAATATTCGGCAGGAATTCGTCAGACGATACATTGAAATGATTTTTACGTGGTCGGGGTATTAGCGAGGAAAATGTGTTTTGTGCTTGAATATGTTGGCGTGACGGAGGCAGTCTTGGTCTGTGTAATAAAGGAGAACATCAAACATGGGTAAACGTATTCTATTTACAGGCGGTTCCGGCAAAGCTGGCAAACACGCCATCGAGTATCTGGTTGCCCAAGGCCACCGCGTATTGAATGTCGATTTGGTTCCTCTTGAACTGGACGGTGTCGAGACCCTGATCGCCGACATCACAGACTCTGGCCAGATGTTTAATGTCATGACCAGCTATGCCGATTGGGATGAAATGGAAACGGGAACAGGTGTTCCTAAATTTGACGCGGTGGTGCACTTTGCAGCCGTTCCGCGCATTCTTATCAATCCCGACAATGAGACATTCCGTGTAAACACTATTGGGACGTATAATGTGATCGAGGCTGCCGTGAAACTCGGTATCAAGAAGATCGTTATTGCGCCTTCCGAGACCACCTACGGCATCTGCTTCTCCGATGGTCGGGTCAATCCTAAGTCATTCCCGCTGGAAGAAGATTACGATGTTGATCCGATGGATAGTTATGGTCTGTCAAAAGTGGTGAACGAACAAACGGCACGGGCGTTCCAGAGGCGATCTGGGATAGACATCTATGCCCTTCGTATTGGTAATGTAATTGAAC
>CAKZNY010000321.1 GCA_937132145.1 uncultured Paracoccaceae bacterium
CCAGAATTTGTCGAAATGTGTTACGACGATTCTAAAGTGCTCTGGAAAGAATTATTACTCGCTGCAAACATCAAAGAGTACGAAACGCTTACCCACGGTGGGCATTCGTTAAAGCTTGTGGTTACTGACTAACCGCCCCCACAAATCATACTCACTGGCCTCGTCAACTTCCACAGAAACAATATCCCCTACCGACAACCTCTCAAAACCCTCGTCGATGAACAGGTTGCCGTCGATCTCGGGGGCGTCGGCTTTGGTGCGGCAGGTGGCGCCCTCGGCGTCTATTTCGTCTATGATTACTTCCAGCGTTTGGCCGACTTTTTTGGCCAGTTTTGCCTCGGATATGATTTGGGATTTCTCCATGAAGCGGTTCCAGCGGTCCTGTTTTACCTCGTCGGGGACGTGGTCTGGCGCGTGGTTCGATCGTGCGCCCGCAACGTTTTCGTATTGGAAGCAGCCGACGCGGTCCAGTTGGGCCTCGTCCAGCCAGTCCAGCAGGTGTTGGAATTCGGATTCGGTTTCGCCGGGGTAGCCGACGATGAAGGTGGAGCGCAGGGTGATGTCGGGGCAAGTGTCGCGCCACCGTGCGATTTCGTCCAGCGTTTTGGCGCTGGCGGCGGGGCGGGCCATGCGTTTCAGGACGTCGGGGTGCGAGTGTTGGAACGGTATGTCTAGGTACGGCAAGATCAGTCCGTCTGCCATTAGCGGGATCAGGTCGCGCACGAACGGGTAGGGGTAGACGTAGTGCAGGCGGACCCAAGCGCCGAGTTGGCCGAGGTCTCGGGCGAGGTCTATGATGTGGCTGCGGTGGCCTTTTTCGGTCGCGTGCTTGCGGTCAAGGCCATAGGCGGAGGTGTCTTGGCTGATGACCAGCAGTTCTTTGACACCAGCATCGACCAGCTTTCCGGCTTCGCGGATGATGGCATGAGCGGGGCGGGACACAAGGCGGCCGCGCATGTCAGGGATGATGCAAAATTTGCATTTGTGGTTACAGCCCTCGGAAATTTTCAGGTAGCTATAGTGTCGAGGGGTGAGGGACACGCCGGTGGCTGGCAGCAGGTCGATGAACGGGTCGGGGTCTGGTGGGACGGCTTTGTGGACGGCGTCAAGGACTTGTTCGTATTGGTGCGGGCCGGTGACGGCCATGACGGTCGGGTGCGTGCCGCGAATGTATTCTTCATTGGCGCCAAGGCAGCCGGTAACGATAACCTTGCCGTTTTCCCGCAAAGCCTCGCCGATGGCTTCAAGGCTTTCGGCTTTGGCGGAATCCAGGAACCCGCAGGTGTTGACGATCACGACGCTCGCGTCTTTGTAATCGGACGAGATCGCATACCCTTCGGCGCGCAGGCGGGTGAGGATGCGTTCGCTGTCCACCAAAGCTTTGGGGCAGCCGAGGCTGACCATGCCGACTTTTGGCTGGCCTTCACGGGCGGTTGCGTCAATCCGCGCTTTGGGCGCGAGGTCGGGGCGGAGGTTTGGTGGGTTCTGGGTCATGTGCGCCGTATAGGATATACGAGCCGTTAAGGGAAATAGAGAATGTTAAAGGAAATTTCACGCGGCATTTGCAAAATAGCTGACACGGTTTCGGCCCGCCGTTTTGGATTCGTAAAGGGCGATGTCTGCCTGCTGGATAAGCACGCTGGGGATTTTGTCTTCGGGACCGCCAAAGGCGACGCCGATGCTGACGGTGACGGGTATATGTTTGCCCCCGCCGATATCGAACTCCGTTTGGTCGATGGCGTTTCTTAGGCGTTCGGCTGCGAATTCCACTTCGGCTGGACCGGTGTCTGGCAAGACGACCAGAAATTCTTCTCCGCCCAGGCGGGCGACCAGATCTATGCCGCGCAGGTTCTCTTGCAAGCGACGGGCGAATTCTTTCAGGACGTTGTCGCCCGCCTCGTGCCCGTGCGTGTCATTGACGGATTTGAAGCGGTCCAGATCCATCATAATCACCGCGTAAGGCAAGCCGGATTTACCGGACTGCTCAATAATCCGTTGCATGTGCTGTGTTGCATAGCGGCGGTTATATAACCCCGTCAGCGGGTCGATCACCGCCATCTTCAGCCCGTCCCGCACGTTTGAGCGCAACCTGTCGGAATACTTCTTCCGTCGCATTTGCGAGCGCAACCGCGCAACCATTTCATTGGGATCAAACGGCGCATGGATATAATCGCTTGCGCCAAGATCCAGCCCCTTGGTGGCTGTCTCCATCTTGCCGTCCTCTACGACGAGAATGATCGCGGATTGGCGCGTGTCCAGATTGGTGCGCAATTTGGAGACCAGCCGCAAGCCATCGCCGCCATTGGCAAGGTTTTGACATACGATAAATACGTCGGGTATATTCTCGCGCGCAATGCTGGTGGCGTCATCCTCGCTGTTGGCGATGATGGTACTAACCGGTAGGCGCGACCGGATGCAGGCGGCCCAATCCTTGGCTTGGGCAGGATTGTTGGCGGCCACCAAAACGCAGCCGTGTTCATCCTTATTGAAGCTGTGATCTACAAGGAAAGCGCTTAACCCGAGTTCTTGCGAGGTGGTTTCGCGCAGTTTCAATTCGTCAAACATCATCTTCACGCGCATTAGGTTACGCACACGGGCAAACAAGGTGATGTCGTTGATCGGTTTGCTTAGAAAATCGTCAGCACCCGCGTCTAGACCACGGATTTTTTCTTCGGTACTGTTATGAGAGGTAACCATTATCACCGGAATATGGGCGGTTGCGGCGCGCGATTTTAGGATGCGGCACACCTCGTAGCCATCCATGTCGGGCATCATTACGTCCAACAGGATCAAATCCGGCAGCTCTGTTAGTGTGATTGCCAACGCCTGTTCACCACTTTCGGCCAGCAATACATCGAAGTACGCCGAGGACAGTTTCGCCTGCAATATTAATCTGTTGGTTGCTACATCGTCGACTACAAGAATTTTCCCTGACATTCACCCTCCGAAACTCGTTATTCAATGGATCGGAGGAAACACCAGAATCGTTAACAGAAAGTTAACACCCCCGTGAATGTGCAAACAATTGTATGTACCAAACGGTGTCAGGGCTTGGCGATCGGCATAAGCGCTTTCAGGTATGTGGCGATGGCGAGGCGATCCTCGTCGCTTAAATACGCTGTGTTTTCAATGACATCAACCATAACACCGCTTGCGGAATCAAAGTCCGGGGTAAAGCCGCTTTCAAGGTATTCGGTGAAATCACCGATGCTCCAATACGCAAGGCCGTCGGCGTGCGGTGTGATGTTGGGAACGCGACCTTTGCCCTCTGGCAACGGGGCGCCGGACATCCATTTCGCAGGTTTTAGCCCTCCGAAAACTGTGCGCGGCGTGTGACATTGCGCGCAATGGCCGAGGCCCTCGACCAGATATTGGCCGCGCGTTAACGCGCCCGACACAGGGGCATCATCAAGGTACAGGAGCTTCCACAAGCCAAGCGCACGGCGGAAGCGGAACGGCAACGGCAGGTCGTGCGACTGGTTGACCGTATCCGAGGGTGGCAGGGTGTTGAGGAAAGCGCGCAGGTCGATAATATCGGCAAGTTCCACGCGCGAATACGACGTGTACGGAAAAGCCGGATAATAGTGCTGGCCGTCCGGTGAAACGCCTTTGA
>CAKZNY010000322.1 GCA_937132145.1 uncultured Paracoccaceae bacterium
GTTTCCAAAATCTGGTCCACCAATGGCGCGTTCTGGCAGCGTACAATTTCGACCGTTATTTCACGCCTGCATAGCTCGCATGGTCCCGAAGGGCGCATGGCGCGGGTCTGGCCAACAGGCTCGATGGTGTTGTGGATCGCGATTTTGCTGGGCGTCACCCTGATCGTAAACTTCATTAGTTAGGTCACCGCCATGCAAACCCCACTCGATCAAGCACATGCCCTGATGGAAGCGGACGAGACGCAAAGTTTGCGCTTTTACGAGCGCCTCGCTGATGCCGAATTGTTCTTGATGCTTGAAGAAGAAGTCCGTGGTGATCGCGCCCGTCCGCTGACTTTCGAAACCAGCGACGGGACGTTTGCGTTGGTTTTCGACCGCGAGGAACGTCTGGCCGATTTCGTTGACACGCCGACCCCGTTTGTTGCCATGTCTGGCCGCCGTATCGCCAAAACTCTGGCTGGCGAGGGGATCGGGCTGGGATTAAATCTGGGCGTGGCCCCCTCGTCCATGTTGATGCCACCGGCAACCGTGGATTGGTTGAACGAAATCCTTGGGGCAAAATCCATCGTAACCGAGGCGATACCGGAACACCTGCGCGCGCCCAAAGGGTTGCCTGAAACCCTGATTTCAGCCCTCGATACGAAACTTGCGAACATGTCCGGTGTTGTTGCCGCAGCCTATTTGGTGGGGGTCACGTATCAAGGTGGGCAAAACGGGCATATGTTGGCGATGATCGACGTACCATCTGCCGCCCAATCCGGTGTCGCCGAAGCGATTTCCGAGGCGCTGGCTTTCAGCGGTATAGAAGCGGGGCAACTGGACGTGACATTCCTTGACCTTAACGCCCCCCATATCAAGAGTTTTGCGAAGGTTGGCCTGAAATTCGACATTCCGGATCTGGTTCTGCCCGCACCGCTAAAGCCGTTAGCACCGGGGATGGACCCGCAAAACCCGCCAAAACTGCGTTAAGGTTTCTTTTCCAACAGTTGCATCATATCGTGTTTGATAGCGTCGATAATCTCTTTGCCGAGCTCCCCGCGCAGCTGCTCTTGCACGACCTCGCGCACCATATCGCGCAGCAACCCTTCGTCCATGACGGGGTTGGCGATGGCAAAGCTTTCCCCGATCGGGTTCGGCGTGTCGTGCGGAACGCGGGCGTTAGCATCCAGAATAATGATTTTGGGTCTCTGTTTTTTTACGCGCATATGCGGATGCAAGATCAGAATTTTTGCGGGTAAATTCGGCGGGCTCGGGACGGGCTTGGGTTCAACCCTTTTCGCCGCCGTCTGTGGGGTTGGCGTTTCTGAAAACTTCGCACGGGTTTCCTCGCGGACCATGTTTCTAATGGCCGACAAAACTTCGCTTAAGTCTTCTTGTTTCGGATTTTCCACACGCCCTCACAACTGTCGCTTGTCAAACAAAATAGCTGAGGTTGCGTTATTGCGTCAACCGTTTTACTTCCACCGATCAGCGATTGCATCAAGAATGCTTCTGCCGGAAAACGCGGTCGACGCCTTGCTGGTCACAGCATCGAAGTTCACCTGCGGATCATAGGCCGGAATGCCCAGATCGAGGTTCTTAACGGTTAGTAACCCCATCGAGGACAACAGGTTCAACGCCGCAACATATTCATCCCGCTGCGCTGAGGCCAGACTTGATCTCGCTGACAACAAATCCTGCTCCGCGTCCAGCAAATCAAGCGTTGTACGCGCGCCCAGACGGGTTTCTTCTTTGATGGCATCATATGCAATCTGTGACGCCTCAATCTGCAAATTAGCCGCCGTAATTGAGGCCCGCCCGACCCGGATATTAGCCCAGGAAGATGCCGTAGCCTGCCGGATTTGACGCATAACATTTTGGGTTGCCGCCTTGCGACTTTCCAGAATTTGCGCAGCCGAACGAATCGAGCTGGATAACACGCCGCCATTATAGATTGGCATCTGACCGCTTAAGGAAATTGATGCTTGTGTGCTTTCCGTCTGCCCAAGAAAGCCCGGCGCGTTCAAATACTCAACCGAACCGCCCAGCGTGACTGTCCCCAAACTCGCGGCGCGCGCACGGGCGACATCAAATTCGGCAGCTTTCTCGGCAAACCGCGCCGCCAAAATAGAGGGGTGCTCACGCATCGCGATCGACTCTGCTTCAGCCACGGAATTAGGCAACTTTGGCAACGCCGGTGCCGGTTGCAGGTTCACAGGTTCAGCCCCCACAACCGCGCGGTAAATCTCTTTTGAAAGCGCCAACCGGCCGGAACTAGCCGCCAGACCTGTCTTGGTTGCCGCAAGGCGAGCCTGCATCACCGCAACATCGGTGCGCGTAACCGCCCCGACGGCAAACCGATCTTGCATCGCTTTAACTTGCTGCTCGATAACCGCGACGTCGTTTTGCGCCAACGCGAAGAATTTCTGATCGCGGCGTACATCAAGGTACGCGGTTGCGGCACTTAACAGCACAGACTGGTCGCTCGCCTTAAGGTTTTCGCGCGATGCATAGACCATATAGGCGGCTGCATTCACCGCATCAGCTGTGCGCCCCCCATCAAAAACAACCAACCGCGCATCCAGAGACGCACGTAACGTGTTGGACGGATCACCAAGCGCATCAATATCAGCGGTATAGGCCGTAACACCGGACAGCGAGACCGAAGGCCGCGTCCCCGCCCCTGCCTGAACAACCGATTCATCTTGCGAACGCAGGCTCGCACGGCTGATCTCAAGGGTAGGGTTGGTTTGATAAGCTAGTATCAAAGCCTCTTGCAAAGTTACGGCAGACGCGCCGAGTGGCATCACAGGAATGCTGGCTATTACGGCAATAAAATACCATTTTTTAAAATTGCCCTGCATTGTCGACTCTCCATTAGGTTACGGCCCACTCGCTATTTGTTTTTTAAGTGCAAGGTATTACTAAAAAGAAAATGTGGTTTCCGAAGCAAAGCCTGGCAAAATCGGTGCCGTGGCATCAAATACGTTATCCCAACTGATCCCGGCAGACGTGCGAACGCCGATACGGCACTGCCCGTTTGGACCATCCACAAATATTGCGGCAATCCGACCGCCGACTTTCAACTGTGCCAACAGGGAATCGGGAATAACCTGAACGCCGCCTTCCACTACGATCGCATCGTAGGGACCATGCTGTGCCGCGCCATCAATCAGCGGCCCGACATGCACCACGGCATTATCCGCCGATTGCTCGCTAAGCGTCGTTTCAGCCATGGCTGCCAGCGCCGAATTTTCTTCAACCGCAATTACAGCCTCGGCCAAGCGCGCAATTACGGCTGCCGAATATCCCAACCCGACGCCGATATCCAAAACCAGTTCATCCGGTTTAATATCCAGCGATTCAAGTATCTTAGCCAGAATACGCGGCGCCAGTACCACGCCACCACCCTCAAGGTTTATATGTCGGCCCACATAGGCAAGCGCGCGCATTTCATGCGGGACATAAACCTCGCGCGGGACGTTCAACATCGCGTCAATAATGGGGTACAATGTCACGTCAGAGGGGCGAACTTGTCCGTCTACCATGGCGATTCTGGCGGCTTGGTAATCAATCATGCGAGTGGCCTTTTAAGTTGGGCTGATAGCTATCTTTGGCACATTTAAACAAGGGGGGCAACTTGATCTGACAATTTACGTTTGTTGCTTGCACGCCCCTTTCGCGATTGCTATAGCAAGCCTCGAACCCGAAGGTGTCAGGCGAGTTGGCGGAGCGGTTACGCAGCGGATTGCAAATCCGTGTAGACCAGTTCGACTCTGGTACTCGCCTCCATTAACCCCTTGTTTTTATAGTGTTTTATTTCACACCCACCACAAAAAGTGCGTAGCACACCTGTAGCACACTTTTGCTGTCGCAAGTGCCGTTCAAAAAGTGTAGGTTCAACATAGTGTTTTAAAACAGTAGGTTGAAACGTGACTAACGATACAGAATCAATAAAAGTTAACGAAAAGCTTACATTGTATAGACGGGCGAACAGCAAACGCTGGCAGGCGCGGTTGTTATTGCAAAATGGTGAATGGCACCGTTTTTCGACAAAAACTACAGATTTAGACGCTGCAAAAGACTTTGCGCTAAAACAATTTTACACGGCAGATTTTCGCAAACAGAACAACTTGCCAGAAAGCACACGCAAACTGCGCCGTGTTGCAGTGTTTACAAGAAACAGAATGCAGGAAGAATTGGATGCTGGCGGCGGGCGTGTTGTGTTTATAGACTACATTTCTGCAATTGACCGCTATCTAATTCCATTCTTTGGCAACATGGATATTGCAGCAATTACGGTTAATGATTTGAAAGATTTTGATAAGTTCCGTACAAAAAAGATGGGGCGAAATGCATCACACAGCACAGTCAACATGCACAACAGCGCTCTGAACAGAGTGTTTGACGAAGCCCTGTTGCGCAACTGGGTTACATCAACAATACGCCCTACCCTGCTTAACAAAGGCGTTAAAACGCAAAGCAGAGGTTCATTCTCAAAAGACGAGTACGAATTTATATACACGCGACTGCGCACTTGGCACAAAGAAACGACAAGTAAAAAGGCAGCTGAAACGCGAATAGTGTTGCGGAACTACGTTTTGTTTTTGGCAAACACTGGTGTGCGGCACGGCACTGAGGCACTGGGTTTAAAATGGAAACACGTTAGCTGGATTGAGCAGAACGGCAAAACGTATCTAAGCATATACGTCTCAGGCAAAACTGGCGGACGTGATTTAATTGCACGCGACAGAACCAGAGACTATTTGGACAGGCAGCGTGCTATGAATGTTGACTTGGCTGATATGACTTTTGACGAAGTGCTGGCGGCAAAAGTCGATGATTGGGTATTTAAAACGCCCAGCGGTGTAAAAGCTGATTTGTACAATCTCATCCGCAACTTTCGCTCCCTGCTCGTCAAACATAACATGCTTGAAAGCAGCGATGGAAAAGCACGCACGCTTTACAGCTGGCGGCATTTTTACGCGACGTTGGATTTGGGGCGCGGGGTAAGCGCACATATTTTGGGCAAGCAGCTGGGCAACAGCACGGCGATGATTGATAAGTTTTACAGCAAGCTTAGCCCACGCATGAATGCTGAATTACATTCTGGGCGCAAGCATTTACAGGCAAACAGCGCGAAGAAACGCGCAAAGGTGCTTGAAGGCGGTACAGTTGCGGATAAAGCGTTTAAAATGCTGTTTGCTGGTACACTTAGCGAAAAGGCGCTACTGGCGGCTGTAGGCGCTGGAAAGAGCGGTTATACAGCAACAGAGCACATAACAATGTTGGCTTTGGACGCATTTGAAGAAGATAAGCTTAGCGAAGATGGTTTGATGAGCGAGTTGAATGGCTAGACATCTTGCTCAGCTATCAACTTAAAATTACGCCCATGATAGTGGATAAGTCAGGATTTCAATCAGTCCTAACGGCTCAACCTATTCCTTTCTGGAAACTTCAAATGACTGTTTCGAACCCAAAGCGGATCAATGTACCCTTCGCGGAGTTCTGTAACAAAGGGCGGATAGCAGGCTTTCGCTGCTTATTGAACTAAAGGCAGTTATGCGGTGGGTGCAATCCTTACGAATTTTGGGAAACAGCCCGACTCTGATGTTGCCTCGCCCGTAATTAATACAACGGGACAGCACACAAGCGTAATCAAGAATGACTGAAAACGGGGGGGCTGTCTCTTGCGGCGGGCAGGCGCTTGGCCCATTGCTGCCGGATTTGGCTGTACCGACAGCGAAAACCCCGCTGTCGGTGTTTCTAAAAAATGTTATTTAGGAATGCCGGACAGAGCCATTTTCCCGATCATGTGGCCTTCTTCGATGTGGCTATGCGCCTTCGCCAAGGATGCTGGTGTCATGGCTCCAAAACTCATTTTCATGACATGGCGGATGGTGCCGGCACCAATCATATCTCCAATTTTGGCCAATACGTCACCCTGAATGGACATTTTTTCCGTACCGAAGATTGATCGCGTGAACATTAGTTCGTAGTTAATCCGGACGCTCTTTTCCATGTATAGGTCCAGATCGAGTTTTGCCTTTGTGCTGGCAACCAGACAAATTGCGCCTTCAGGGGATACAATCTGGCTCATTATTTCCCAGTAGGGGATGTTGTTGCTGCAATTGAGAATATACGGAACGGTTTCAAAACCGAGAGCCTTCAATTGCTCCCCCAGATCGCCGGAGTGATCAATGACGTGATGTGCCCCCATCTCGGTGCACCATTCTTTTGACTCAGGACGCGAAGCTGTCGCGATAACCGTGCAATTCGAGAACTGGCGGGCAAATTGAATCGCCATAGACCCCAGTCCACCGGCGGCTCCGATTATAAGTAGGCCCGGACTATTGGCGTCGTCTCTGTCGATTTCCAGACGGTCAAACAGCGATTCCCATGCAACCAGAGTGGTTAACGGCAGCGTCGCAGCCTCCTCGACGGAAAGCCCTGCGGGCTTGGGGCCGACGATTCGCGCGTCAACCAACTGAAATTCAGCGTAGCTGCCAGGGCGCGTTATATCGCCTGCATAAATCACCATGTCACCAGGTTTGAAGTTCTGAACGTCGTTACCGACAGAAATCACTTCTCCGCAGGCGTCCCAACCCAGAATGAGCGGCTCATCCAAGCGCTCCGGCAACCCGAGACGTTCTTTTGAATCAACGGGATTAATTGAAATAGCGTCAATTCGAACAAGAATATCGTGCCCGGTAGGAGCAGGAGTTTCCACATCAATATATTCGAAGCAATTGACGTCATCCGTTGGCAGGGCCTCATATACAGCGATAGCTTTCATTTTCGATTATCCTCATAATGTTTGGTGATGTTTCTGGTCGTATACATCACGATAAAGTGAAGTGCACCCACTAAATAAATCAATGAGCGCGGCCGCTATTTGGACAACATCTTCATCGAACGCCTCTGGCGATCCCTCAAACAGGAGGCAGTTTACCTGCACGAGTTAACCGATGGTTTTGTCGCCGAACGGGTCATTCGTGAGTGGATCACATTTTACAATACCGACCGCCCCCACACGGCTCTTGATAAACGAACGCCGGACGAGGCATACTTTGACGGCAAAGAAATGATGAAAGCGGCATGATAACCAAACCCGATACACCTTAACTTAGCCGCAAAACTGTTCGGAAAAGCAGGACCACTTCAATGGGTCGCGATTTATTTTCTTTATATACTGCATATACTGCGCATCTATTTCGCGGGAACCTTTTTCGGAATCGTGCCACCGGCGCCGGTTCGCACCAGTTCTTCGACCAGCGCCAACGCGGATCGCGATAGGGCGTTTCGTGATCGGACCAATACACTGCGTGTCCTTACGGCCCAAGGGTCTGATAGCGTTACGAGCTTGATCTGCATTGTCTTGGCGTGCCTGTGTGCCGCTGATTCCGGCACCACACCGATCCCGACACCGGCTTCGATCAGGCGGCACATCGCTTCGAAACTGCGCACCTGGATACGCAACGCCTGATCGTAGCCGTTCTTTTCCATCAGGCTTTGCAGAAATGCCAATAGCGTGCTGCCCTCGTGCAGGCCAATATGTTCGTATTTGAGCGTCGAGACAAAGCGCACCTCGCTTTGGTCTGCCAGTGGATGTGTCTTTGCTGTCGCCAGCACCAGCCTGTCGGTTGAAAAGGGGATGACCTCCAGCCCGTCGGAAGCAATATCGCCAGATACGATGCCCAGATCAGCACTTCCATCCCGTATTCCGCGCACGATGACGTTGGTAAGCCGCTCCTGCAGATCAATCGACACGCCCGGTCGATCGGCCAAAAAAGACGCCAGAATTTCCGGCAGGAACTCT
>CAKZNY010000323.1 GCA_937132145.1 uncultured Paracoccaceae bacterium
AGCGCCACCGGAAAAGATGGCAAACTCTGAGCCGTCTGGAGCGTCTAGAACATACCCATCATCAATGTAATCAGTTAACACATAAAGGCCAGTTGTGTTTTCTATGAATGCGGCTAGGGTGAAGTTTTTAGATTCAAAGTCGCTGTTGCCAATTACACCAATATCACCAATACCACCGGGGAATTTAGTTGCTAAATCACCGATTGTTGTAGCATCGGTCTTGGCCTGAACCAGAAAATCAACAGCCTCGTCAGCGTATGACCATTTATCCTCTGCCCATGAATAGATGATTTGCCGAGTGGATGTTGTGCCGTCCGTAGGGATAAACGTCCAAACGATACATTGTTTAGGCCAATTGATAGCCCCTTGGGCGCGATCAAATTCAGCCTGTTTTACCTCGCCTATGAACCATTCAGACACACGCTGCGACCCGATAGACTCTATTGCCGAGCCGTTAGTGACATAAAACCCGTCTTGGCTTAGAAAATACGTGTTGAAACCGATAGTCACCACACTGTCAGGCGCAGCACAGCCACGGTCAACAGATATTTCCTCGAAGTCAAACACTTTAGGCGAACCAATGAAGGTCATGCGCCAAATAGCACGTTCTTGGAAGATAATCCCGGTACGCCCACCCGTGATGCCTGTGATGCGGCCATATTTAGGGTCTAGGTCACGGAAATCAGACAATTCAGCCCGATCCGTCACCCAATCTCCATTAGGGTCGTTCAATGCAGACCAGCGCACACGATACGGCGCGGTGCTTGCGTCTATGTCTGTCAAGTCACCCATGACGATAAAATCCGAAACTCTTACAATAACCGCAGCTTTAGGCGGTGTTCCGCCGAGATTAGACCAGCCTGTGTCTGTGTTTAGGTCGGTTAGGTACTGCGGAACATTGTTGGGAGTTACAGCGATGACCATATTGTTGTATCGCTCAAACCGCCAAGCATGGTCGCCACCTAATGCTGTGTATCCGGTTGTTTCTGTAATAACTCCCGATGAGCGCGTAAACAGCCGTGTAGACGATCCACCAACCACAAGGGGGGTGTTATCGGCTTTAACGAACAACGCAGCCCCCATGACCGTCTCTACTGTCGTATCGGCTGTTCCTGCTGGTGTTTCGAACTGTGTAAAGCCGCCGCTTGACGGATACACGTTTTTAGCCACCACGATGCCGGGGTTGCTGTAATCCGATTGGTCAGGCAGCCATTGCCCTAGAGGAATTGGGAAGACCTCCATTACAATTGTACCGCCGATCTTTGAACCATTGGTCCTGCGTTCTTCTTCCTCTTGTTGGCTTTATTCACTAAGTCCAGTTGTGTTGCGTAGGCAGTTCCGTAAGCAACAGCTAATTCGGTGTCCTGTTTCCAGATTGCCGCGTGATGCAATGCCGAATACAAGAATAATCCGGGGTGCAGCGTGATAATATCGTTGGTGTCAGCGTTAGCACTAAATGCCGTAACGCTGGCAAGGTAGCGCAGCACTACATCATATGTCGAATCAGGAACAGGCATGACTTGCAGGAACCCATCGGTGATTGCGTAGTAATACGGCCTGCTGGACGTGTCATGTTTTACCGACAGAACTTGGTGCGTTATTGGTGTCATTATGGAACGCGGGTCTGCGTCCACGTACATGCTAACCACTTGTAGAAACGTCGAGGGTAATGCCGTTGATTCAGACGATACCGAAAGCGTGGTTGTTTCTTCCATTTCAAGGATACGAACATCGCGATTAATATCGGCGGTCATAAGCGTGTAGATGTAGTCGGGAATGTCAGTTCTACCCAACGCACCCTCAACGCTTGCTTTTAGGGTTTGAAAGTCCACTAGGTCGGCACTCCCAGAATGAACATGTAATCTGAGTGAATAACCACGCTACCCGATCCGGTCTTTACAAAAATCTCAAAGTAGTCGTTTGTGACTATCGGCCCATTATAGTGCAAGGATATAGCACTGTATCCAGAGTTGGTTGCCTCTTGGGGCTTGATAGCACCCGTTGCGGCCCCGTTCTTGTATACTTGAAAGAACACATCAACACCACCACCCGCCGAGTGCTTGAACGTGGTATCCCATACCATATGGATATGCCGAGCTGGCGTGCCTGTGTAGGTCAGTCTGCCTAGACTGTTAGCAGTAAATTCTTTTAGGCCCTCGGATGTCCCAGCCGTATTGATTAATGTGTATGATGTTGGCGTGGTTATAGTTGTTCCAGTGCCGATTTCATCGTACCTGATACCACCGTAAGCCGCACCAGCAACCCAAGCGCCCGAACCAGCACCATCAGCGATGTAAACCTCATTAGCATCAGCACCCGATATGCCTTTAGGCTCACCGATTGATTGGCTGGTGAAGTTTGCATCTAGTTCGGTATGCGTTAAGGCACTGCCTTTGGTTGCTCTAAGTAATACGGCCATTATATGCCTCCATAGGTGGTGCGAAATTTAGAATAGTCGGGGTCGCGGAGCCGAGCAAGGAGTAGGTCATTAAGCCCCGCCATGTTACCCGGCTCCACAAGCCCTTTCGTTGTCCATTCCTTGACCCAATCATAATAGATTGTCGCGGGAATACTTCCAACCTTGCGTCCACCTTCACGGGTTCTGCCGTTGGATTCATTCCTCACACGAGTGTTATCGTCAAGGATTGGCTGAACGTCCTGCACCTTTTGGCGGTGGAACTCTGTGTCGTTGGCAAAGCCGTCAACATAGCGTTCAAACACGCCGTCCAGTGTACTGTGCTTCTTCCACCGCTCATCCATTAGTAAGTCAACTCACTAACATATAGTTTCCCGTCAGTTGCAGTAGCACGAATAGCCGCAACCTTCTGACCGGGGCGAATAGCAAGCATTACTTGCGTAGACGCTGGTAGAAAGAAGTCAGTTGTTACCGCAGTAGGTGTTTTGGCAAAATGCACATAGCAATCTTCCGTTGCGTACAGTGTCACTCGGGAGGTCTGCGCGCCCATTGCGTTAGATATAGCGGCACTCGTTGCGGTAAAGGAGGCGGATTGTGTGCCCCCGTTTACCGGAAATGGTATCCGCGCGTCATTACGACTTCCCATGCTTATCTCCGTACCACGATGCAGATTTCAACGGAAACTGTATTGGTTGAAACTCCATCTGTTTCGATTTCAATTACTCCACCCTCAATAACATCGTTATTGGTTGTGGGGATGAGTGTGTCTACAACGCCAACACCTGAGCCTGAAATTGCGATTGTGATAACACCAGCGGTTCCGCCAGCGGTTTTAATTGTGATGTCAGCGTCACCGCCACCAATCGCGCCATTCAAGGCCGTGAATACTTTCACAATCTTGCCTTTATCGGGTACTGCGATGTAAATCTGTCCTGCTGTGGATACGTCTACGATTTTGCCGTAGAGGAAATATTCGTTTAGGGTTCTCATTTATTAATTCCTTCACCATTATGGCGTTCCGGGGTGTATGGGGGCGATTATCCGCCCCCACTATTATTAACTAGTAGTCAGATCGAAAACGCCACCACTTGCCAATTCATTGCGGCAAACCAGTGTGGACTCGGCTACGATGTGGAATTTCTCCGCATCACCAGTCTTGGCCAGTGCTTCTTCGAACATTGGGCGGAGGTCAGCCCATGCCCACATGTCAGTTGTAACAACAATAACATCGCGGCTACGAACATGACGGGAAGGCTCAAAGCGAATAGAACCAAAGTCATACTCATAAACATCAACAACGGCTGTCAGGGTCTTAGTTTCGCCTTTATCAAAGCGGGTAGAAGAACCTGTAAACGTCGATGCGATTTGTTTGTTGAACGAACCAAGGAACACACAGTCAGGCTTGCGGCCCGAACTATCCCAAATACTAGCCAGAACAGTTTTCAACTGACCTTCAGTAAATGCACGCTGTGTGCCGTCTCCACGGGTGTTGCCACCTGTACCGTTCGGGGCGGACCCAATGTCGTCGAGGTTGGATGTTAACCACGTTGGAACACCAGCTAGTTCACGGCCAGTTGAGCCGTTACCAACAGCCTTGGCGTTATTAGCAAAGATCGACATTTCAAAGTCGGTTTTCAGTGCCTTGCCTTTAAGCAGTTTTTGATATGCCTGCTCACGGCCACGTCCTGCACGTGTGGTTGATTCAAGTGTGCCGGGAATGGTTACGGCTTTCTTGAAAATCTGTGTGTAGTTACTCAAACCAGTAGTCGCGGTTACTTCGCCCGCAATGGTATCGTCACCCTCGATGTGGATGTTGGTTGCGCTAGGTGCGTCTAGCCCATCAGTTTGCCACTCATGGTTGGTTTGTTTAGCCTTAACCTTGCCCATTTTGGACAGGAAAGGAGTTTCGTCTGGATCGACATTGTAGATTTTGTCGAACAAGTCTTCTCGGATACCAACGGAGTCGTAAGTATCAAAGGTATTTGCTGGCTGTGCCATTAATTAACCCTTATAGGTTAACCAGCTTGGCGGTCCATGTATGCGTTCAAGGCATCGTTCATAGAGTGCGGCTGGTTCAGTTTGCGATTAACCGCTGCTGAATTTGCCACTTGCACGTCTGCCTTGCTTTTACTTTTGCCCGGCCTAAGAACCTTGGGTACTACTGCCAGTTTCTTTGCAGCTACCGTATTCTTGGCTTGCATCGCATCGTATAGCGAAGCTTTTTCCAAAACTACGGCGAGCCTGTAATCAACTGCGCCATTGTACTCTGCCTCGGTAAAACCAGCATCCAATGCAACAGTCATACGACCATGTGCATTTTTAGCAAAGCCTTCGTCCGTAGCCCAATCGGGCATAGAACGTAACGCTAATTCAGCAGTCCGTTGCCGGAACTCCATCGTTTGCGCTTCTGTGGCTTGTTGAGAACGTGTCTGCGCGTCTTGATGCGCGGCCTGTTGCTTCAACCATTTTTCCTTGGCGGGAAGGTATTCAAGGGGGTTATCCCTCGCCATTGCTTCCCAATCGGGTTCTTGTTCAATATTGTGTGCAAGCTGCTCATCAAGCAACCGTTGCTTATCCGCTAGTTCAGCGCGTCCTTGCTCAAGATCAGCGTCCATCTGACGGCGATCATCTGCAAGTGCTGCTGTTTTGCGGCTGTAATCGGCTTGCAACTGGTATCCTTTAACGGCATCACGTAGGTTAACCTTAGTCTCTGTTCCATCAACGATAATGGGGATTGTTGCATCGCCATAGTCTTCAAGGTCTAGATGTTGTGGTTCCTGTTCAGCCTGTTCCGGGTCTGTTGGTTCATCGTTCACGTTTTGTTCTTCAGTTTCTTCCGCGCTAGATTCCTCTGACGCAGTGTCCACTTCTTCATTCACCTCTTGTGGTGTTTCCTCTTGCGTTTCGGTTGGCTCATCTGGCTCCGAAAATGCCGCGTCGAGAATATCTTCGATGTTTTGCGGTTCAGCTTCCTGATTGTCGCTCATTAGTTATTCCTTACTATTGCGGACATCATATGCCCACGTTGATAATCTTTTAATGGCCCGTTCTATTCCGGCCAACTCTTGAAACTTCAGCTCGCGTTCCTCTGGGGTTGACGCGCGCCTCCATTCCCCAATAATAGTTTCCTTAACGGATGTCAAGGCATTTTGCAAGGTTTCATCTTTCATTGCATTGTGTGCTGCATGGGCACGTTGTTTTTTATCAATCTGCATTGGTCAAAGCCTTACCATCAACAGCCTCATCTTTACGTGCAGCCTCATCAGCTTCAATGTCTGCGGCCTTCATGTCACGTTCACGGTCATCTTTCAAGAACATATCCAAACGCCTCAATTCAAGTTCAGTCTGTTTGGTTTTCATGATGTTCTGTGATTTCTGCATTTCCACCTGTGCCAACATCATAGCCGGATCGGGTTGCTGTTCTTCTTGCTATGGTGGCATTGAGCCGGGTTCAGGGAAGAATGCCGATACATCTTTGAATCCACTAAGTTCAACCATCTTGGTTAGTGTGTGGTGTAGGTGTTCAGGGCCAACAAGTCCAGCCGCTAAGCCTTCCTTCTGTTGCTGAAGGATAAAGCCAAGGCGTGTGAATTGAATGTCACGGTCGCCAGTGCCTAGCCCTACGTTGACAGTCATATCAGCGCGGGTCTTCCATGTGCGGGGATTAACATCAATCCATTCGCCGTTCAACTCCATTGCAATCTTCTTAAGCGGTCCAGCGCGTAGATCAGCGTGCATATCCAAGAACATTGGCGCGACTGCTGTTTCTGCAAAGATACGGGCAATCATTAGAATCTTCTTCTGTGATGCCGACATGATAGCTTTAATGCCGCCTAGTGTTTTGTTCAGGCTATCAGCGTCCATGCCTTGATTGTATGCGGTCACTCCAGTGCGTTCTGCCCGTAGTGTATCCACATACTCAATGCCTTGTAGTGACTGCATCGCTGAATTAGGTGGTTGAACGTGTGTTAACGAATTAATGCCCCCGGGAATGCGTAGGACACGGCCCACTTGTGTTAGTTGTAAGTCCTGTTCAGTTGCTTCTGACATTTCATCTTCATCGACCACGATGTCAGGGTTGTTGGTCATTGCGATGTTATCAAGCATCTGACGAACAAGAACAGTCCGAATACGTTGTAAGTCTTCAACCAACTCGGCAATACTCAGGCCGTAGTGCTTGTGCGGCACAGGCAGAGGACAAGCCGTATTGAATGGCGTTGAGCGTACCTCTTCGATAGCGTCCTTGCCGTTGCGCTTAAGGATAGTGCCGTCTTCGCCACCTGTGAACACTTGTAGCAATTCAGCAATACCATCACCGTCACGGTCAGCACGAATATAGTTCTCGTACACCCTAACGGTTTTCATGGATATATCGGTGGCACTTGTTATGCCGTTCTCTTCGTAGTTATCACCACTGAAGCGCGTCTCGGCTTCTTCACTGTCCAGCTTATCATCAACTTCAGGCAATGCTTCAACCTGCTTGCGATTGAATCCCATACCAATCAAGTCTGATACTGTCATACTGGAGCGATGGGCTACGAACGGGCAGCCCTCGAATGATAGCTTGTGCCACTGTGGTGAAACCAGTATCTCCTCTGGCGGCACAGGCTCAATCTTGTATTCTTTAAGCTCTCGAGTAATCTTGATCTTGACACCCATTGGCGACATGCTGCCGTCTTCGCTAGGCTCTCCGCCCCAGTGTTCAAGTATCTCGATTTCAGCATCTAGTTCCCCAAGGTCAGATATGATTGATAGTATCTCTTGCTCGTCAAGGTCATCGTACTCTTCAATCTCTGTGACCTTACGGTTATCCCAATAGCGTTTGACGTAACCATTCTTTAGCAGTAGTGCATCGGTGAACCACGTATACAACACCATAAAGCCGTCATTCTTCTGGTAGAAGATGTGGTTGATTACCTCAGTCTCTTGATTGGCTGCGTCTACATCATCATCACCACGGGGCGAGAACTCAACAACCTTGTCGCCACCACAGAATATGTCCATGATTTCAGGCTTGATGCTCTCAATTGTGTCCCGAATGTCAGTCATTACAATCTTGGAACGATCAGCAACCTCATCACCGTAAGGCTCTGCGTTGTAGCGATCCATTAGACTAGAGCGATGCTGCCCGATTGTTCCGTTTAGTGCGCCAACAGCGTTGTTCTGTTGCGATGCCAGCAGAGATTCAAGCTCCACTTTCTTCATTTTAGCCATTATATTCTCCTAACTAAAACTGCTGCATCATCTTGGAGTACGTCTGCCGAGTCAGTTGATACAACAAATTATCTCGGAACAATTTGAGTATATCAGAAAAAGTTTTAAAGGGAATAGAAATAAGGTGCCGGGTTGAGTAAGAAACCCCCGGC
>CAKZNY010000324.1 GCA_937132145.1 uncultured Paracoccaceae bacterium
ACGAAGATGTCGAGAGTTCGAATCTCTTCGCCCGCTCCAATTTTCAATATTGGATGAACGCCGAGTTCGTGTTGTAATACGCCCAAGTTTGGGCGCATGTGTGATGCGCGTAAGGCTCCTCACCAAAAGCTTCATTTTTGCGATCACAAGCGCTTACTCCGACATTAAAACCGGAGCAGTCATGTGGTGCAGGATGGATTCGGTCACACCGCCAAAGGCCCGCTCGCGCAGGCGAGAATGGCCGTATGCGCCCATGACCAGAAGGTCAGCGCCAGAATCTGCCAGATAGTTTAGAATTACAGTATCCGTCGAAAGGTTAGGCGCGACCTGATAATCGACGGTGGCGTTAATGCCGTGGCGTATCAGATGCGTTGCGATGTTTTCGCCCTGCTTGCCAACAAATCCTTTGGCGCGTGCTTTAGGGTTAACCACCAGAACAATTACTTCGTCGCGATTTTGCAAAAGCGGAATGGCATCGTTTACAGCGCGCACAGCCTTGTTACCGCCGTCCCAGGCAATGACAGCCTTGCGGACTTTTACGTTAGGGCGTCCGATATAAGGCACGACATAGACTGGGCGTCCGGAATTGTGCAAAACACCGTCCATCAGAGATTCCTGAAACGCAGCACCCTGTTCGTCCGGATTGGGTTGACCTACAAATGTCAGGTCTGCATGTTTGGCGAAAAACGCCAACTGTGCTGGTGCTTTGGTGGCTGGGCAGCTGATGGTTCGGCTGATGAATTCGACACCGGCCTCGCTGGCTGCAGCCTCGAATCTTGCGATAGCGCGTCCGGCGGATTCCTCAACCAGTACCTGTTGTGCTGCCGTCAGGCTGGAGGGGATCTCAATCCCGATATAGCTGGAAATGGTTGATTCCAGCGCTAGTGCAATACCGGTAATCAGCGCCTCTTGTCGTTTAGCCAGCGCAATTGCTGCTGCTACACGTTCGGCACAGGTGTCGCTATCATCAAGATGGACTAGTATATTTTTATAGGACAAGGCTCTTCTCCTTTGGATGTTTCACGGGAGCCTTACCATCGGATCAGCCAAGGAATTTTGACCTTGATCAATAAACCAGAGGAAAAGTCCGACAATTGATGCTTTTCATTCAAAGCAATAGGAAAAACTGTAGTTGGGAAATATACAAAGAGTGGTACGCCCTAGGGGAGTCGAACCCCTCTTTCCAGGATGAAAACCTAGCGTCCTAACCGATAGACGAAGGGCGCGTAGCACTCTCTGTGAGGGGGCTTTTACGGAGTCGGGTAAGAGTCTGCAAGAGGGTATTTGCAGTTTTGCGCGGTTTTTTAGCCTGCTTTGGCGGCGTCTTCCAGCTTCAGTTTGGCTTTGCGTCGCCCACCCCAGTCATCGACCTCCAAGCGGCCTGCGAAGTGGAAGGATTGGCCGCCGTGGTTTTCCAGCATCGGGCCGAGGTCTGTCTCGAATGCACGAAACGCGATGGCGTCGATTTTGCCACCGGAGCCGTCGGTCAGGGTCAGGCGCAGGTGGGAATCGCCAGCGCGTTTGGCGAAGGATATGCGGGTGGAGGCCAGCGCGAAACGGGGTGCGGGGGAGGCGGCGCCAAACGGGCCGGCTTGTTCCAGTTGCTCGATCAGTTCGACGCTTGCACCTTTGGGGGATATCAGGCCGTCGATCCGCAGATCGGTTGGGCCTGCGTTGGCGGAGCCTTGCTTTTCCAGCAGCTCCGTCAGGCGTTCCATTGCGGCGTCCAGTTTATCAATCGAAACGCTGAGGCCCGCGGCCATTTTGTGCCCGCCGCCTTTCAGCAACAATCCTTCGCGGGTCAGGGTGGATATGGCGCTGCCAAGGTCTACGCCGTTGACGGAGCGCCCTGATCCTTTGCCCTCACCCCCGGCAATTCCAATGACAACCGCGGGGCGGTTGAAGGCTTCTTTCAGGCGTGCGGCCACGATACCGACGACGCCGGGATGCCAGCCATCGGCGGCTGCCCACACGAGGCCGCGCGTCACGCCGCGTTCCTCGGCTTGTTGGGTGGCTTGGGCTAATACGGTGGCCTCGATGTCGCGGCGTTCGGTGTTTAGCGCATCAAGGCGTTCGGCAAGGGCTTCGGCCTCGGACGGGTCATTTGTGGCCAGCAGGCGCGCGCCAAGGTCGGCAGCACCGACGCGGCCACCGGCGTTAATGCGCGGGCCAAGCAGGTATCCAAGGTGGTACGAACTGGGCGCGGAATTCACGCGGGCCACGTCGGAAAGTGCGACAAGGCCGACGCGGTTGCGGTTAGCCATGACGCTTAAACCTTGGCGCACCAGCGCACGGTTGAACCCGATAAGCGGGGCGACATCGGCGACGGTGGCCAGCGCCACGAGGTCCAGCATGGCGATCAGGTCGGGGCCGGTTTCGCCACGGTTTCGCAAGGCGCGGTTGGCGGAGGCGAGCAGCAGGAACACCACGGCGGCGGCGCATAGATAGGACAGATCGCCGGTTTCGTCTTGGCGGTTGGGGTTCACCACGGCGACGGCGGGGGGCAGGGTTTCGGCCCCTTGGTGGTGGTCCAGAACGATCACGTCGATGCCAGCCGCCGCAATCGGTTCATGGCTTAGGGTGCCACAATCGACGGTAATGATCAGGTCGTGGTCGCGGCCCAACATCGCCATCGCCTCGTTATTTGGGCCGTAGCCTTCGTCGATACGGTCGGGGATATATAGGGTGGCGTTCAGGCCGCGTTCGCGTAGCCAGACGATCAGTAGTGCTGCCGAGGCGCCACCATCCACGTCGTAATCCGCAAAAATGGCGATGCGTTGCTTTTGGTCAACCGCTTGCAGGAAGCGTTCGGTGGCTTTGTCCATGTCGATCAAGGACGAGGGGTCCGGCATCAATTCGCGCAGGCTGGGCGTTAAGTAGGCGCTCGCATCCTTGGGTTGGACGTTGCGATTGGCGAGGATCTGCCCCAACACGGGCGGGAAACCGGTGGCTTGGGATATGGCCAGCCCGAGGCGCTCCTCGTCCAGCGTCGGGCCAACCCAGCGGCGGCCAAGGGCGGAGGTCTCGACGTTCAGGAAGGCGGGTTGGATCACAGGTGTTTCCTTGGTTTGGTTAGCGGAACAGACGTCAGGTCTGACAGTATTACCTCGCAATCACCAAATCCGACGCGCCTGACCATTTAGCGGTTCTTCTGGCGGTAGAACAGGCGGCGCACTGATCCGGTTTTGGAGCGCATCAGGATGGTTTCGGTTTCCAGATAATCGCCGTCACGACGCGCTGCCGAAACGATGGAGCCGTCGGTGACCCCCGTGGCGGCAAAAATCACGTCTTGGGTTACCATGTCGTCGCGGGTGTAAATCCGGTTCAGATCGGTGATGCCCGCTTTGGCCGCGCGGGCGCGTTCGTCGTCGTTTCTAAACAACAGGCGGCCATACATCTGTCCGCCCATGCATTTCAGGGCCGAGGCTGCCAGCACACCTTCGGGTGCGCCGCCGGAACCCATATACATGTCGATGCCGGTTTTCTCGGCCTCGGCGCAGTGCATGACGCCCGCGACGTCGCCGTCGGTGATCAGGCGGATGCGGGCACCGGTTTCGCGGATTTCGCGCACGATTTCTTCGTGGCGGGGGCGTTCAAGAACGCAGACCATCAGCTCGGACGGTGTACACCCTTTGGCGGCGGCCAGCGCGAGCACGCGTTCTGTCGGGGTCATATCAAGGGTCACGACGTCTGTAGGATAACCCGGACCAATCGCGAGTTTATCCATGTAAACGTCCGGTGCGTGCAACATTGATCCGCGTGGGCCCATGGCGATTACGGTTAGCGCGTTTGGCATGTCTTTGGCGGTCAAAGTCGTGCCCTCTAGCGGGTCGAGCGCGATGTCGACGCCCGGACCATTGCCGTTGCCGACTTCCTCGCCGATGAACAACATGGGGGCTTCGTCGCGTTCGCCCTCACCGATCACGATCACGCCTGCGATGTCCAGTTTGTTCAACTGGGTGCGCATGGCATCCACGGCGGCTTGGTCGGCGGCTTTTTCGTCACCGGCACCAACCAGCTTGGCGCTGGCAATTGCGGCGGCCTCGGATACACGGGCGAGGGCGAGCGAGAGGTTGCGGTCGTCGAACGGGATTGTTTTGGTCATTTGGAGTTCCTAAAATCAAACAGTTTCGATACGGATTGCGATCGGTTTTTCAAGGCAAGTGTCCATCGCGGCGATCACGCCTAGCGCCTCGTCCAGCTGTGCGCGCGAAACTTCGTGGGTGAGGATGATCACGGGGGCGATGTCGCCGTCGTGGTTGTACTGGCGCATGCGGTTGATGGATACGCCGTGCTCGCCAAGAGTGGTCGAGATGGCGGCCATAACACCCGCTTCATCGGCCAGCGAGAAGCGCAGGTAGTATTCGGCGTCCATCCCGATGTTGGAGCGTGTTGCTTTTGCAAGGGTCACTGCCGGTTGGCCGAAAACAGGGATAAGCAGGCCGCGTGCGATGTCCATCACGTCGCCCATAACGGCACTGGCGGTCGGGCCTTCGCCTGCCCCCGGGCCTTGCAATACGATTTGGCCAACGTAATCGCCCTCGACTATCACCATGTTGGAGACGCCTTCCAACATTCCCAGCGGCGAGTTCGTGGGAACGAGGCAAGGCTGCATGCGTTGCTCTAGCCCGTCATCGTTCATGCTGGCGACGCCCAGAAGTTTGATACGGAACCCCATGTCGGCGGCGTTTTTGATGTCGGTTAAGGTGATACGCTGGATACCTTCGATTTTCACGCCACCGAAATCGACTTGGGTGCCAAACGCCGTTGCGGCCAGCAGCGACAGCTTGTGGGCGGCATCAAAACCGCCAACGTCTACGGTCGGATCTGATTCCGCGTACCCCAGTTCCTGTGCGTCGCGCAGAACATCTGCGTAATCGGCGCCGGTGGCTTCCATGACGGTCAGGATGTAATTACACGTGCCGTTCATCACGCCCATAACACGTTCGATTTTGTTGGCGGCCAGACCCTCGGTAAGGGCTTTGACAATCGGGATACCACCGGCGACGGCTGCCTCGAAGCGAAGCGCGACGTGGTTTTCTTCGGCGAGGGTTGCCAGATTTTGCCCGTGGATCGCCAGCAAGGCTTTGTTGGCGGTAACCACATGTTTGCCATTCGCCAGCGCGGTTTCAACCACGGCTTTGGCGGGGCCGTCTTCGCCGCCAATCACCTCGATCAACACGTCCACATCGTCGCGGCGCGCAAGTTCTACGGCGTCGTCTTCCCATGCGTAACCGGACAGATCAACGCCACGGTCCTTGCTGCGGGATCGGGCCGAAACCGCGACGATCTCGATCGGTTGGCCTGCACGCGCCGTCAGAAGATCGCCATGTTGCTGCACGATTTTCACGATGCCAGCACCAACAGTACCAAGGCCTGCAATGGCCAGTCTTAAGGATTTAGTCATATTTTCAAGGTTCCCAAAATCCCCAGCCATCGGGTTCAAAACCGCGGCTTAGGGCCATTTTTGTTGTGCGTTCTTCATGGGTCCAGATGGACTCGAATGTAAAGGGAATATCCGAGATGGAGGCCTGCAAAGCACCGCTCGTCGCGACGATCACCTCGTAGCCAAACGTGCGCAGGGCTTTTTCAAGTGTGGTCGCATCTGCGCCCTTGGCGGGTTCATATTCCATATCCAGCGTAATATTGGCGCCTTCAATCTTGGGGTTCTGCTTGATCAGTTCCGCGACCGTATAGGCCGTCTGGTTCTGTTGCAGTTCCCAATCCCATTCATCTGGCATTCGTTTTATCCTTGTGTTGTGGCGGTGCGTTTCAGGGCGGCTTCCAGTCTTGCGCGATCACTTGATGATAGCACAGGTTGGCGAAGCGCCACGATTTTACGTTTCAGCATAGAGAGGCGGGCGACCAGATCGGTCGGGTCGGGGACCACGTAGTCGGCGATGCGAAAGGCCGAGGCCGGTTGCAATACGGGGTACCCTCGTTGGAGCGCAAAGGCCGAGGGCGAAAAATCATACCCGTCGAGGGCGGAATCCCACCCGCAGGCGGCCGTTGACAGCAACAACATTGCACCAACGACCAAATGCCGGTAATTAGGCATGGTGCGGCGCAGCATATCTTCGGTGTCTCGCATGTATGGCCCGTTGCAAAGTTGTCTTGGAATTTTCCGGCAATATACGCCATAGTTAACGCTGGAAGCGCCCGCAAGCAAGGTGGGCGACAGGGATTTAAGCTCTGAGCGACAAAACTTTGCCGGATAGTACCGACTTTGAGCACCTGATGCAGGAGCCGCAGGAATTTGCCAGCAATATGCAGGAGGTTTTCGCGATTTCGCAGGAAATCCGGGAGAAGTTTCTGGAATTCGGGGCGGAGGCGCCGCATTCCGCGAATCCCGATCCGCTGAACACCATGCCTGCGTTTAGCGAACTGATGACGGCTTTGTGGTCCGCCCCCCAAAAACTGGCGGAGTCGACGCGCGATTATTGGGAAGCGCAGGGGCATCTTTGGCAACACGCCATGCTGAAATGGATGGGTGGCGACGAGGCAGCCGCCGCCGTCACAATGCCGGACTTGCCCCCTGAAGGCAAGCGTTTCACGCAGTCGTATTTACTAGCGTCCGGCCGGGTGCAAAACACGGTGAATGAGGCAGATATGGACCCCAAGGATCGCAAGAAAGCCGCGTTTTACGCACGTAACTTTGTCGAAGCCATGCACCCTGCGAATTTCGCGGCGTTAAATCCGGAGATGTTGGAAGTAACGGTGGCGGAAAAAGGCCAGAACCTCGTTCGGGGTCTCAAGATGATGTTAGAGGATATGGAGCGCGGCAAGGGCAAGCTGTTGATCCGCCAAACCGATATGGATGCCTTCGAGGTTGGCTGCAATATGGCGATGACAAAGGGCAAGGTGATCTGGCAGAACAACATTCTGCAACTGATTCAGTATGCGCCTTTGACGGACGAGGTGTATTCCAAACCGCTGCTGATGATCCCGCCGTGGATTAACAAATACTACGTCCTCGATCTGAACGAGAAGAAGTCGATGATGAAGTGGCTGGTTTCGCGCGGCTATACCGTTTTCATTATTTCGTGGGTAAACCCTGACGAAGCGCAGAAAGACGAGACGTGGCAGTCTTATCTGCAAGGCGCATCCGCTGCGATTGACCGAGTGCTGGCCGAGACAGGGCAAAAGCAAACGCATGTGGCCAGCTACTGCATAGGCGGTACGACGGCGGCGACCTTGACAGCGGCGCTTAATCGCGACGGCGACAAGCGGATTGCAACAGTGACGTTTTTCACCGGCTGGTGGATTTCGAGGACGCTGGCGAGTTGCAGGTTTTCGTTGACGACAAGACCATCGCAATAGTGGACGAGCAGACGGAGAAACAGTGGCGCGGGCGAAATGGTCTCGGCGGATGTGCGGTTCGTACTGGTGGGGTCCGGGCATATTGCTGGGGTGGAGAACCCTCCGGCGGCGGGGAAATACCAGTATTGGACGAATAAGGATACGTCAGCGCAAACGCTTGAAGGTTGGCTTGAAACTGCGGATGAAACTGCGGGCAGCTGGTGGCTGGACTGGGACAAGTGGCTGAAGTCCAATCTGGTGCGAGCGTTCCATCACGGGTGGCTGGTGCGGACAATGAAGCGCTGGAAGATGCGCCTGGCACGTTTGTAAAACTGCGATTTGATCGGAGTTAAGGAACAACCGCCGAGCGCAGCGAGGCTCGGTCCAACCGAAGGGCGGAAGTGCTCGGGTGAACTTTACACCAGATCAAGGCGTGCTCCCGCCCGTCAGGGCTGTCGTTTGGCAAGCCAAACAAAACCCTT